>JAIELO010000193.1 GCA_019752915.1 Burkholderiaceae bacterium | reverse complement strand
CTTTTGGCCCCTTTTTTGTGCGCTGCGACCAAAACCATGCGCCCCCCAGCGCGATGGCGAGCAGTGCCAGCAACATGCGGTTGCCCCACAGAATGTATGGGGTGTTGCCCTGCATGCCCTGCACGCTGGTGGCAAGCGTACCCATCTGGTTGACGGGCAGTTGCTGCAGAATCTGGCCGCGGCCATCGATCACGGCGGTGGCGCCGGTGTTGGTGGCACGCAGCATGGGGCGGCCCGTTTCCAGTGACCGCATCTGCGAGATCTGCAAGTGCTGGGGAATCGCGATGGTGTCGCCAAACCATGCCAGATTGGACAGATTGAGTAGCACCGTGGCGGGCAGTTGCCCGGCGGCGGGCTGGTTCAGCTGGGCAGCAATTTCTTCGCCAAACAAGTCTTCGTAGCAGATATTTGGTAGCACGCGCTGGTCGCGCACGGTAAATGCGGGCTGGATGGCCGCGCCACTGGTCTGGTCGCCCAGCGGGATCGACATCAGATTGACGAACCAGCGGAAGCCGTAAGGGATGAATTCGCCGAACGGTACCAGATGGTGCTTGTCGTAACGGTAGTAAGGGGCGCCCGCCTGACCGGTGATGCCCAGCGCGCTATTGAAATAGGCGCTCTGGCTATCAGCCATGGGGATGCCGAGAATCAGCTGGCTGTGGGTGCGCTGCAGGAATTCCGTGACGGCGGGCAGGTAATCGGTCGGCAGTTGCTGCGGCAACATGACGATGGCGGTTTCCGGCGTGGCGATCAGGTCCGCTGGTGCGGCCATGATGGCGCGCTGGTACTGGCTGATGGCAGCTGCCACATGGGCACCATTAAACTTTTCATCCTGCGGTACATTGCCTTGCAGCAGGCGTACTGAGATCGGCTGACCTTGCGGGGTGGTCCATTGTGGCAGGGTCAGCGCGGCACCGCCGGCGAGGATGGCGACGGCACTGCCGGCAGCAATCAGGCGGCTGCGGTGGAAAGTCAGTAGTAGGGCGCCGGCCAGCGTGGCGGCTAGCCAGCCCAGCGCGTACATGCCCAGTACGGGGGCAAATCCGGCCAGCGGGCTGTGGTTATGCGCATAGCCGGCCGACAGCCACGGAAAACCGGTGAACAGCCAGCCGCGCAGCCATTCGCCGAGCGTCCAGCAGGCCGGCAGTACCAGCAGATTCGCAGCGGCCAGTGGCAGCGCCCAGCGCAGGCGTAACCACGCCGCGCCGCCCATGGCCAGCGCCACATACAGCCCCATGCCGGCGGCCAGTAACAGCACCGCCAGTGCCGCGAGCGGACCGGGCATGCCACCGTAAGTGTGCAGGGAAACGTAGAGCCAGTGGGTGCCGGCGGCGGTCCAGCCGAAACCGAAGGCCCAGCCGATCAGCGCGGCGCTGCGCACGCCATCACTGCGTAACACCTGATAGAACAGGGTGGCCAGCGCGAGAATCTGTAAAGGCCACCAGCCGAACGGGGCAAAGGCGAACACGCACAGGGCCCCTGCCAGCGCGGTGATGGTCATGCGGCCGCGGGTGGAACGCTGCGGCCGTGGCTGGGCTGGATCAGTACGGCGAAAACGCATCAGGCGTCGTCGTCGGCGATGGCGGCGGGCAGCTTTTCTACCAGCAGCACGTGGATTTGCCGCGCATCGGCACGCAGTACTTCGAAGCGCATGCCCTCGTAGTCGAACACATCGCCTTTATGCGGCATGCGGCCCAGATGGTTGGCCACCAGACCGCCGATGGTATCGACGTCGTCGTCGGGCAGGGCGGTATCGAGCGCTTCGTTGAACTGGGTGATTTCGGTGAGGGCTTTGATGCGCCAGCGCGGGCCGTGGGCACCTTCCTTGATCGACAGGATGTTGTCTTCTTCTTCGTCGAAATCGTATTCATCTTCGATGTCGCCGACGATTTGTTCCAGCACGTCTTCGATGGTGATCAGGCCGGCCACGCCGCTGTATTCATCGACCACGATGGCCATGTGATTGTGGTTGGCGCGGAAGTCGCGCAGCAGCACATTCAGGCGTTTCGATTCGGGGATGAAGATGGCGGGGCGCAGCATGTCGCGCACGTCGAACGATTCCTCGGCGTAGTAGCGCAGCAAGTCTTTCGCCAGCAGGATGCCGATTACCTTGTCGCGCTCGCCCTCGATGGCCGGGAAGCGCGAGTGCGCGGTCGACAGCACGGCCGGCATCCATTCCTCGATCGGCTTGCCGATGTCGATCACGTCCATCTGCGAGCGCGGCACCATGATGTCGCGCGCGGACAGGTCCGAGACCTGGAACACGCCCTCGATCATCGACAGGGCGTCGGCGTCGATCAGGTTGCGCCCGTGTGCGTCGTGCAGCACTTCGAGCAGTTCGGCGCGGTTTTCCGGCTCGGGGGAAATCAGGGCGGTCAGGCGTTCGAACAGTGACCGGTGCGGCTTGGCGTCGGTCTTGACGCCACTAGGATGCTCTGGCATAGGAGGCGTGAGCCGTTGTCTCGGAGCGCATAGGATACACCAAAAGCGTGCTTTTCCCGCAG
>JAIELO010000235.1 GCA_019752915.1 Burkholderiaceae bacterium | reverse complement strand
CGCCAAGCACCTGCGCTCCAACGTGCGCGAGCTGGAAGGCGCACTGCGCAAGATTCTGGCTTACTCGCGTTTCCACGGCAAAGACATCACCATCGATATCGTCAAGGAAGCGCTGAAGGATTTGCTGTCGGTACAGAACCGCCAGATTTCGGTGGAAAACATCCAGAAGACGGTGGCCGATTTCTTCAACATCAAAGTAGCCGATATGTACTCCAAGCGGCGTCCGGCGAATATTGCCCGGCCGCGTCAGATCGCGATGTATCTGGCCAAGGAATTGACGCAGAAGAGTCTGCCGGAGATTGGCGAGCTGTTCGGCGGGCGCGATCACACCACCGTGCTGCACGCGGTGCGCAAGATCGCCCTGGACCGCACCAAAAACCCGGAATGCAACCATGAACTGCACGTACTGGAGCAGACCCTGAAAGGCTAGGGCCCGAGACTGGCAAAAGGCTGACAAACCGCGGCCTTTGCCTTTATGATTCAGGCAAACATGCAGGTCTGCTCACAAGGCGATGTTGTTAAAAAATTTACGATTCAATCTTTAATACTGAGGATAAGCTATGCAATTGGTCAAAACCACCCGAGATACCCTTCTCCGGCCACTGCAGATCGTGAGTGGTATTGTCGAGCGTCGGCACACTATGCCGATTCTGGCCAATATCCTCATCAGCAAAGAGGGCGAGAACGTCTCCTTCCTGTCCACTGACACTGAAGTACAGATCACCACCCACGCCGAAATCGGTTCGGGCGCGGATGTGACCGGCACCACCGTGGCAGCGCGCAAGCTGCTCGACATTCTGCGCGCACTGCCGGAATCGGGCGACGTCACCATGACCTTGCTGAACAAGCGCCTGACGGTACAATCGGGTAAATCGCGCTTCGCCCTGCAAACCCTGGCTGCCGAAGAATTCCCGACCGTCCAGCAGGCCGACAGCTACAGCGCCAGCGTCACCCTGCCGCAGAAAACCCTGAAGCACCTGTTCAACATGGTGCACTTCTCGATGGCCCAGCAGGACATCCGTTACTACCTGAACGGCCTGCTGCTGGTACTCGACGGTAATAACGTGATCGCCGTGGCCACCGATGGTCACCGTCTGGCTTTCTGCCAGGTAGAAACGGAGCAGACCTTTGCCCGTCAGGAAGTGATCATCCCGCGCAAGACCATCATCGAACTGCAGCGCCTGCTGGAAGAAAACGACGAGACCGTCCAACTCGATATCGCCGCCAATCAGGTCAAACTGCGCTTTGCCGACATCGAGCTGATCTCGAAGCTGGTGGAAGGCAAGTTCCCGGATTACACCCGCGTGATTCCGAAGGGCTACAAGAACGAATTCACCATCGGTCGCGATGAACTGCTGCGCTCGCTGCAACGCGCCGCCATCATGACCAGCGACAAGTTCAAAGGCGTACGCTGCATCATCACCCCGGGCAGCATGAAAATCAGCTCGACCAATGCCGATCAGGAAGAGGCCGTGGAAGAACTGGAAATCGATTACGGCGGCGATAGCGTCGACATCGGTTTCAACGTCACCTATCTGCTCGACGTGCTGAACAATCTGAAGTGCGACCAGGTCAATGTGGCACTGGGCGATTCGAATTCGTCGGCGCTGATTTCCATCCCCGACAATACCGACTTTAAATATGTCGTGATGCCGATGCGGATCTAATCCCCTCATCGCCCGTTGCACCGCGTTTTTTACTGTCCAGATATATAGAGAAAGCAGCACATGTCCGCCATTCCAGAAGAACAAGCAGCACCCGTTCCGGCCAAAACCGAAGAATACGGCGCCGCCTCGATCCAGATCCTCGAAGGTCTGGAAGCGGTGCGCAAGCGTCCCGGTATGTACATTGGTGATACGTCGGACGGTACCGGCTTGCACCATCTGGTGTTCGAAGTGCTGGATAACTCGATCGATGAATCGCTGGCCGGCCACTGCACGGAAATCCACGTCACCATCCACGCCGATAACTCGATCTCGATTACCGACAATGGCCGCGGCGTACCGACCGGCCTGAAGATGGACGACAAGCACGATCCGAAACGCTCGGCGGCCGAGATCGTGATGACCGAGCTGCACGCCGGTGGTAAGTTCGACCAGAACTCCTACAAAGTCTCGGGCGGTCTGCACGGGGTGGGTGTGTCGTGCGTGAATGCCCTGTCGAAAACGTTGAAACTGACCATCCGCCGCGACGGCAAAGTGCACTTCATGGAGTTTGCCCGTGGTGTGCCGGTGAACCGCGAAATCGCCACGCAGGACGGCTTTGCGGTCTCGCCGATCAAAGTCATCGGTGAAACCGACAAACGCGGTACCGACGTGCATTTCTGGGCCGATGAAACCATCTTCGGCACGGTCGAGTTCCACTACGAAATTCTGGCCAAGCGTATCCGCGAACTGTCGTTTCTGAATAACGGCGTGAACATCCGCCTGAGCGACCAGCGTACCGGCAAGGAAGAAATTTTCGCCTTCGAAGGCGGCACGCGCGGCTTCGTCGAGTACATCAACAAGGCCAAAACCGTGTTGC
>JAIELO010000226.1 GCA_019752915.1 Burkholderiaceae bacterium | reverse complement strand
CCCTGATTATTCTGCTCTGCATTGCCCTGCTGGTGGCCTTACTGGTACCGTGGGTACCGGCTGGCTACTTTGAACCGGGCGTGGCCATTTCACTCGATTCCTACCGCGTCGCCGAGCACAACATCAGCATTGCCTGGTTCGCCAGCGGCAAGCAGATCGGTTTCTTCAATGCCCCCTTCGAGGGCATGACCTCGGGCAGCCGTAACGGCTCGGCGATCGGCGTGGTGGCCTTTATCCTGCTGGTCGGCGGTGCGTTCGGCGTGGTGACCGCCAGCGGTGCCGTCGATCGCGGCCTGCTGCGCCTGATCGCCATCACCGGCCACCACCCGCGCCTGCTGCTAGGCAGCCTGTTCGCCGCCTTCGCCGCCGGTGGTGCCGTGTTCGGCATGGGCGAAGAGACCATCGCCTTTCTGGCATTGCTACTGCCGCTGATCAGGCGCATGGGCTATCCGCCGGAAGTGGGCGTGATGATTACCTATGTGGCCAGCCAGATCGGCTTCGGCACGTCGTGGATGAATCCATTCGGTGTAGCACTGGCACAGGGCATTGCCAATGTGCCGCTGCTGTCGGGCGCGCCGCTGCGGATTGCCATGTTCGGCATTTTCGTCAGCACCGGTATCGCTTTCACGCTCTGGTATGCCGGGCGCCACCGTCAACATGTTGCACTGCCTGACGCGCAGCCACAAGTCGCACCTGCCGAATCTACCGGGCATGGCGGACCTGACGGGCAGCCCGCGCACGCAACAGCGGCGCTCGGGCAAGCACTAACGCTGGCCGACCGGCTAATTCTGGTCGGCATCGTCGCCACCATTATCTGGATCGTCTGGGGTGTGGTGGCAGCTGGCTACTTCATTCCGGAAATTGCCACCCAGTTCGTCACGCTGTGCTGCTTCACGGCCGTGATCGCCATCGCCGCGAAACGCCTCAGTGCCGACGCCGCTGCCGAAGCGTTTATCGCGGGCGCCCAGCAACTGGTGCCGGCAGTGCTGGTGATCTCGCTGGCCAAGGGCATCGAATACCTGCTCGGTGGCGCCAATCCGCACGCCCCGTCGGTGCTCAATACCTTCCTGCACAGCATGGGCACCCTGCTGGAAACCTGGCCGCCATTGCTGGCCGCACAGGGCATGCTGGTGGTGCAGACCGCCTTCACCTTCGTGATCCATTCCGGCAGCGCGCAGGCGGCCATCAATATGCCGCTGATGGCCGGTCTGTCCGATCTGGTCGGCGTCACGCGCCAGACTGCCGTACTGGCTTACCAGCTGGGCAATGCCATGGCCAATATGAGCGTACCGACCGGTGCGGTGCTGATGGCCACGCTGGGTGTGGCTGGCGTACCATGGACCCGCTGGTTCGGTATCATCTGGCGCTTCCAGCTGCTGATCGTACTGATGTCGATGGCCATGGTAGCCTTTGCCGTCCTCACTGCCTACAATTGAACTGCTTTCTTCTGACCGACTATGAACCATCACTACTTTCACTGTCCTGTGCCGGTTTCCCCTGCCGCGCAGGCACGCATTCCGGTATTGCAGCGGATCGACCTGATCACGGTGCGCATCCCGTATATCCGGCCGTTTTCCACCAGCGTCCATACCTGGGCAGCCAAGGAAGCCCTGCTGCTGCGACTGGAGTCGGACGGCGTGGTGGGCTGGGGCGAATGCGTGGCCGACCCCGATCCTTTTTACGCCAGCGAAACCACCCAGACGGTGCGCCACATCTTCAAGGATTTTCTGCTGCCGCTAATCACCCCGGGGCGCACACTGGCCGAACTGCTCGAAAGCTGGAGCCCGGCACGCGGCCATGGCATGGCCAAGGCCATGGTGGAAAACGCCCTGCTGGACCTGATCGCGCGCCAGCAAGGTGTGCCGCTACATCAGCTACTGGGGCTGACGGCGCGGCCGATACAGTCCGGTGTAGCGCTGGGCATTCAGCCCTCCATCCCGGCGCTGCTGGAGGCGGTGGCCGACGCCATGCAGCGCCCGTATCACCGCGTCAAACTGAAAATCATGCAGGGCAAGGATGTCGAATGGGTGGCCGCCGTGCGGCAAGCCTATCCGGATCTGCCCCTGATGGCCGACGCCAATGGCGACTACCGGCTCGAACATGCGCCGCTGCTGCGCGAGCTGGACGCTTTCGGGCTGACCATGATCGAACAGCCACTGTCCTACAGCGATATCGTCCAGCACGCAGCGCTGCAAAGCCAGCTTGCCACGCCGCTGTGCCTGGATGAGTCGATCCACGATCTCGACGATGCCCGCTCGGCACTGGCACTCGATGCGGCGCGCATCATCAACATCAAGCAAGGGCGGGTGGGCGGCATGATTGAGTCGCTGCGCATTGCCGCGCTATGCCAGCAGGCTGGCGTGGGCGTCTGGTCCGGTGGCATGGACGAGACCGGCATTGGCCGCGCCTTCAATCTGCAATTGCAGGCAGCGCCCGGTTTCAGCGTGCCCGGCGACACGGCGGAAACGGCCAGTTACTTCCGCGAAGACATCGTTACACCGGGGGTGGTACTGGGCGACGACGGCTTTATTGCCATGCCCGACGGTC
>JAIELO010000446.1 GCA_019752915.1 Burkholderiaceae bacterium | reverse complement strand
AATCACCATTGCCACGTCGATGCTGAGTGCCTGCCAGAGCGGCTACGGCGACATCGCAACCGTCTCGCCGGCGGCAGGCATGGGCCGCAATCCGGTGCTGCCGTTGCCGCGCCCGGGTCTGATCCCTACCGTGAATATCGCCCCCGCCATCGGCTGGGCCAGCGGTGCCAAACCATCCGCGCCTGAAGGGTTTAGTGTCGAGGCGTTCGCCGTCGGTCTGGATCACCCGCGCTGGCTGTACGTCCTGCCGAACGGCGACGTACTGGTCGCGGAGACCAACGCGCCGCCGAAACCCGACGACAATCAGGGCTTGCGCGGCTGGATCATGGGGCTGGTGATGCGCAAGGCGGGCGCAACGGTGCCCAGCGCAAACCGTATCAGTCTGCTGCGGCCCTGCAGTGACGGCACGCTGGTCGTGCAGAAAAGCGCCTTTTTACAGGGGCTGAATTCACCGTTCGGTATGGCGCTAGTGGACGGCTACCTTTACGTCGCAGACACCGACAAGGTGCTGCGTTTCCCCTATAAAACCGGGCAAACTGCCATCAGCGAATCCGGCACGAATATTCTGGCGCTGCCAGCTGGCAGGATCAACCATCACTGGACTAAAAATGTCATCGCCAGCCCGGATGGCAAGCACTTGTACATCACCGTAGGCTCGAACAGCAATGTGGGCGAGAACGGCATGCAGCATGAAGTGGGGCGCGCGGCGATCTGGGAACTGGATCTGCTCACAGGCAAGCATCGCGTGTATGCCAGCGGGCTACGCAATCCGGTCGGTATGGCATGGCAGCCGCACAGTCAGCGCCTGTGGGTCTCCGTCAACGAACGCGATGAAATCGGCAGTGATCTGGTGCCTGATTACATGACGGCGGTGCAGGAGGGAGGGTTCTATGGCTGGCCCTACAGTTACTACGGTCAGCATACGGATCAACGGGTGAAGCCTCCTCGTACCGAGTTGGTGGCCAGCGCGATCGTGCCAGATTATGCGCTCGGTGCACACACCGCGTCTCTCGGGCTCACCTTCTACGCGGCCGGCTTATTTCCCGAGTCGTATCGGGACGGCGCCTTTGTCGGTCAGCATGGCTCATGGAATCGGCGCCCCCACAGTGGTTACAAAGTGATTTTTGTGCCGTTCCGTGACGGCCAGCCGAGCGGGGAAGCGATGGATTTTCTGACAGGTTTTCTCAGCGAAGAACAGCAAGCTTACGGGCGTCCGGTAGGCGTCGCAGTGGACCGGCAGGGAGCATTGCTGGTCGCCGACGATGTCGGCAACGTGATCTGGCGAGTGGCGCCATCGTCCAGAACGGCACCCAGCCAATAGGTTGTGCGGGTAGCGCTGCCACCCGCACAATTTGAACGGCAGCTTAGCCCTGCTGCTGCACGCTTTCCTGCAGCAGCGCCAGCAACTGCTGTGGCGCAGTGTGCAGATAGTCGGCCTGCCAGCTGTGCGGCGCTTCCGCACCGGCATAGCCCCAGCCAGCGGCAATCGTCAGCATACCGGCCGCCTTACCGGCCTGAATATCGCGCAGATCATCGCCCACATACCAGCACTGCTGCGGTTCCACGCCCAGTCGCCGTGCCGCCTCGAACAGCGGTTCCGGATGCGGCTTGGCATGCGCCGTGGTGTCGCCCGAAATCGCGCAACCGGCGTGACCCAGACCGATCTGCGGCAGCAGCGGATCCGTGAAGCGCTGCGACTTATTGGTCACCACGCCCCAGCGCAAACCGGCCGCCGTGATACCGTCCAGCAGTTCCGGCACGCCATCAAACAGGCTGCTGCGCACCGCCATCGCCGCCTCATAATTAGCGAAGAAACCGTCGCGCAGCTCCTCGAAGCCCTCATCGGCCGGGGTCAGCCCGAAGGCCGCGCCTATCATGCCGCGCGCGCCGGCCGAAGCCGTGGGGCGCAGCAACTGGTAATCGGTCGGTTCCAGACCGCGCTCGGTGCGCAGCAGGTTGACGGCGGCGGCCAGATCGGGCGCGGTATCGGCCAGCGTGCCATCGAGGTCGAACAGAATGGCGCGCGGCGGGGTAGGGTGGCTCATGGGCTTGGTACTTCCTTACAGCGGACGGGTGGTAGCGACCAGATAATTGACGCTGGTATCGTTATTGAGCGAATAGAACTTGGTGAACGGGTTGTAGCCCATGCCCTTGAAGCCCTGCACGTCCAGACCGGCGCTGCGCGCATATTGCGACAGTTCCGACGGTGTGATGAACTTCTCGTAATCGTGGGTGCCCTTGGGCAGCATGCGCAGGATGTACTCCGCGCCCAGAATCGCGAACAGATACGATTTCGGATTGCGGTTCAGGGTCGAGAAGAACACATGGCCACCCGGCTTCACCAGCGTGGCGGCAGCGCGCACGATCGCGCCCGGATCCGGCACGTGCTCGAGCATTTCCATGCAGGTCACCACATCGTACTGGCCCGGCTCTTCGGCAGCCATGGCTTCGGCGGCGATCAGCTTGTAGCGCACCGGCACGCCTGACTCCAGCGAGTGCAGGTCGGCCACTTTCAGGGCTTTTTCGCCGAGATCGATGCCGGTCACATC
>JAIELO010000150.1 GCA_019752915.1 Burkholderiaceae bacterium | reverse complement strand
GCGACAACGAGGTCGTGGTCAGCACCGCGTTCAAGGGCGCGGCCCTGAGTGACCGTGCGGTATGGCGGCGCGCGGATGGTCCGGGAACTTACCGTGTGCTGGCCGGCCAGCTTGGGGTGCGGCAGACCAGCGCGGGACTGTATGGCTCGGACAACTTCTTCAGGGGCGGGGAGGGCACGCTGCTGAACCCGCCTGTGCGGCGCAACCCGCCACCGCCGAAGGTGGTGCAGGGGGCCGCCGACCAGCAGATGTACCTGGCTTACCGTAGTGGCCGCTTCAGCTATGAGCTGCCGCTGCCCGATGGCGATTATGAACTGACCCTGCGGTTCGTCGAGCCGGTCGACAAGCAAGCTGTCGGCCAGCGCGTGTTCGACGTGCTGGTACAGGGCAGCGTCGCGCTGGCCGATCTGGACATTGCGGCACAGGCCGGCAGCATGCGGGCGCTGGAACGCAGCGTGCCCTTGCGCGTCAGTGGCGGCCAGGCCCGCATCGACTTCATCCCCAAGGCCGGCACGGCCATTCTCTCCTCGTTCAGCATCGATCCACGCTGAGCGCCATCCGGGGAACACGCCATCGGCGGCTCCCTGTCCAGACAATCCCCGGCGCAGCAGGCGGCGCCGGGGGCATCGCAAGATACCGCTACCAACCTCCCTGGTTCCGTGTGCAGCGCGCAGGCGCTGCCTTGCGCCGCTGTCGTGCCGTGACCTATCTGATTCGTCAATTCAGTACATCTAAATTCTCGATTCGACATCAATCAGGGCTACGGACTAGTATCAATTTGCCCGGTAATGGTACCGGTACCGAAAGAAATAGATGTTAAATTCACACCATTTTTCCCGCAGCGGATCGCCTGTCGTGCGCGATATGCGGGTCGTTCCGGTCGCCGGCCGCGACAGCATGTTGCTGAACCTCTCCGGCGCCCATGGTCCTTATTTCACGCGTAACCTGGTGATCCTGACGGACAGCGCGGGCAACACCGGCGTCGGCGAGGTGCCGGGCGGCGAAGCGATCCGCCAGACGCTGGAAGACGCCCGCCCGCTGGTCATCGGCCAGGCGGTGGGCAACCACCACGCGATACTGAACAGTGCACGGGCCGCTTTCGCTGACCGTGACGCGGGCGGACGCGGCAACCAGACCTTCGACCTGCGCGTGGCGATTCATGCGGTGACGGCGCTGGAAGCCGCTTTGCTCGATTTGTGTGGCAAGTTCCTCGGGCTGCCGGTGTGCGCACTGCTGGGCGACGGCCAGCAGCGCACACAGGTCGAAATGCTGGGTTATCTGTTCTATATCGCCGACCGTAACAAAACCGATCTGCCCTACGACAGCACACCCGACAACAGCGATGACTGGCTGCGTTTGCGCCACGAGCCGGCCATGAGCCCGGCAGCGGTGGTGCGCCTGGCCGAAGCGGCTTTTGAACGCTACGGTTTCCGCGATTTCAAGCTGAAGGGCGGCGTGCTGCGCGGCGAGGACGAGATCGCCGCCGTGACCGCGCTGGCCGAGCGTTTCCCGCAAGCCCGGGTGACGCTCGACCCGAACGGCGCCTGGCTGCTGAAGGACGCGATTCGCCTGTGCCGCGACCAGCACCATGTGCTGGCCTACGCCGAAGACCCCTGCGGGCCCGAGAGCGGCTACTCTGGCCGCGAAACAATGGCCGAATTCCGTCGCGCCACCGGCTTGCCGACCGCCACCAATATGATCGCCACCGATTGGCGCGAACTGATGCACGCGGTGCAACTGCAGTCAGTCGACATCCCGCTGGCCGATCCCCACTTCTGGACCATGCACGGCTCGGTACGCGTCGCCCAGCTTTGCCACGAATGGGGCCTGACCTGGGGCTCGCATTCGAACAACCATTTCGATGTCTCGCTTGCCATGTTTACGCATGTGGCGGCGGCCGCCCCTGGTCGGATCACCGCGATCGACACCCACTGGATCTGGCAGGACGGGCAGTACCTGACGCGCAATTCCCTGCAAATCAGGAACGGCAGAGTCGACGTGCCGACGGCGCCCGGACTGGGCGTGGAGCTCGACCTGGACGCCGTCGAGGCGGCGCACCAGGCCTACCGCAACATGGGCCTGGGCGCGCGCAATGACGCTATCGCAATGCAATACCTGATTCCCGGCTGGCGCTTCGATCCGAAGCGTCCGTGCCTGGTACGGTGACACGCCGCGCAATCTACTAAAACTATTTAAACAGCAGCGCAATTGGAGGAGTCAACAATGCAACATCATTCGTCCCGCCCAGCGGTGAAGCGTTCGGTCATCGCCATCCATTCCGCACTGGCGGCGCTTGGCGCGCTCGCGATCTCGTTGCCGGTGCAGGCACAAACCGAGAACCAACCCAGCGCACCGGTCGAAACCCCGGCCCCTGCTGCGGCCGGGCCGCTACAATCGGTGGTGGTCTCGGCGTCGCGCATCGACCGCGCAGGCTATTCCGCTCCCACGCCCACGGTCAGCGTCGGCGCCGCGACCCTGGAGCAGCGCGCCACCGTCAACATCGGCGACGTGCTCAACGAGATTCCCGCGTTCCGGGCCAGCCAGACGCCCGCCGGCGGCGGGATCGGCAAT
>JAIELO010000044.1 GCA_019752915.1 Burkholderiaceae bacterium | reverse complement strand
AATACTTGGCGCTATCGACCTGCACCACCTTGTCGAGAAAGTCTTTCTGCAGGCTGGCGTTATCAAACACCACCAGCTTGACGCCGGCTTCAATCTGCTTTTCACCGATGTAGGCGTCGCGCACATCGCCGGCCGGCATGTTCAGCGCACTGTGGCTGATCACGATGACGTCGCCAGCCATGGCCAGCGCCGGCAGGCTCAACACCATGGACAGCAGCGTACGGGAGAGGGTGGAAATTACAGTCATGTCGGGCTCCTTAGAAACGAATCGCGACTTGGGCGCGCGCTTCGTGGTACTGGAATTCACCGGCGGGCTGAAGTTCCTTGGTACGGTTCATTTCAAATTTGAGGGCAGTGGTATTGGTCAGGTTGTACTTCGCACCGAGCACCTGACGCTGGTAGGAGCGACCGTTGACGTTGTTCAGGAAGTAGTTGTCACCTTGATCCAGAACAGCTTTTTCCAGGCGCACAAACGGCGTCCACAGCGGGCTGAGGGCGTAGCCCAGGTGGGCATAGCCAGCCCAGCTGCTGTGGGTACCGGTGTTACCGGACAGATCCTGATTGCGGAAACGGTAGTATTCGCTGATGAATTCCCAGTTGTCGCGATCGACGGCAGCAAACGCGCCCAGCATATTCAGACGGGTGCGGATAGGTGTGCCTTCTTCATCGACTTGCTGGCGCATCACGTTGGTGCCGATGGTCACGCCATCGAGTACGCCGCCGAAGGTGTAGCGCAGATTGGCGCCCACGGCCTTGTTATTGTTGTCGTCTTTACCGGCGTTGTAGTCGAGCGATTTGTCACCCACATCACCGGTCAGGCGGCTGCCGTTGCCGACAAACGCTTCGTAGTTGAGGCGACCGCTATCGATGCGGGTGGTGCCGGTAGCCATCACGCCGACGGTGTGCGATGGCAGGATGCCGCCCTGATCTTCAAACGCGATCAGGCGCGGACGCATGATCGACGGGGTAATCTGTGCGCCGTGGTGGAAGGCGGTATTCCAGTAGCCATACGGGGTATGGAAGCGGCCGGCCCACAGGGTCAGTTCGTCGCTGAAGGTGTAACCCATTTGCAGGCGCTCGACGTCGGTGCCGACGGAGTTGCCTTTTTCATCGTATTCGAAGGCCAGTTCGATGATGGTTTTAACGCGATCGCCCAGATCCGGGGTCAGATACAGGTCAAAGTTGCCGAGCACGAAGCCGGACTTGCGGTTATCCAGCGGTTTGCTGGCATAGGCGTAGCCGACGTCGGCAAAGCCGTGTACCGGCAAGCCCATTTCGCGGCGCTTGGCGGAGGTATCGGCGACTTGTACCAGATTGTTTTCGACCTGTTCCAGACGTGCTTGCTGGGCGACCAGCGCGGCATTGGTGGCTTGTGCGCTGGCACTGGCTTCGGCGGCGACGGCCTGCGCTTTACCGGCGGTGGCGCTCGCAGGCGCTGCGCCCGCTTCGACCTGCTGCAGGCGGTTACTCAGCGCTTCGATCAGCGCCAGGCTCTTTTCCAGCTTCTTTTCCAGTTCGGTGATGCGGGCCTGTTCTGTCGGGCCGGCGACGGCAGCGGCAGAAAAACACAGGCTGACGGCCAGCGTCAGCAGACGGGGCGTCAAAGGACGGGTAATACTTGCAATCGATTGCATTTTTATCTCTCTTTTTAAACGAGGACCCTGAGGAGGGGCGATCCAGCTGCCTGTGACAGGTGGGGCTGCGGATTTACAAAGTTGGCCGCGTTGTGGCGGTAGAATTTGAAACGTGCCGCAGTGATTGGGCGGCGAGGCAGGTTCAAGCGGCTTGAACCGGGGTGTGCGCGAAACAAACTGGCGCAGAATAATAATGCACTGTAGCAATTAACTATGGCATATGCAAGTTACTCGGCGCTCTGGCGCTCTGGTCGTCCCGCAGCGGACGGTGTATATTCAGGCGCCTTGTGCGCATTGCCGTACACTTTTGCTATGTTTTGAGGAAATAATGAATACAGTCTGGATGACCGTCGCCGCCTATTTGCTGGGCTCGATCTCGTTTGCCGTGGTGGTAAGTAAGCTGTTCCGGCTTGCCGATCCGCGCACCTATGGTTCGAAAAATCCCGGCGCCACCAATGTGTTGCGAAGTGGCAACAAGGCCGCCGCGATTACCACCCTGATCGGTGACGCCGCCAAAGGCTGGCTGGCAGTCTGGCTGGCGATCCATTTCCAGACCCAGCTCCAGATTGGCGATATGACCATCGCGCTGGTGGCGATTGCCGTATTCCTGGGCCACCTGTGGCCGGTGTTCTTCCGCTTTGTCGGCGGCAAGGGCGTAGCCACGGCACTGGGCGTGCTGCTGGGCCTGAATCCATGGCTGGGACTGGCCACCTTGGTGACCTGGCTGGCGGTGGCCTATGCCTTCCGCTACTCCTCGCTGGCAGCACTGGTGGCCGCACTGTTTGCGCCGTTCTATTACGGCCTGCTGTTCGGTGCCGATGCCCAGCTGGTGGCCGTGTTCGTGATGAGTGCACTGCTGGCGTTCCGTCACAGCAAAAACATCAGCAATCTGCTGGCTGGCAAAGAAAGCCGCCTCGGCAGCAAAAGCGCCGCCGCCAAAAAGAAA
>JAIELO010000301.1 GCA_019752915.1 Burkholderiaceae bacterium | reverse complement strand
TGTGTGGCAGGGCGAGACGGAACTGGCGTTCCCGGCCTATGGCGGAGTACTGCATTTCGAGCCTGCCGAGCACGGACTGGCGCCGGACTGGCTCCGCGAGCAGAAGCTGGTGATCGAGTTCCGCAAGGGTGGCGAACGGCTGAAACTGGCCGAGAACCGGCCGACGCGCGGCATCAAATATCACTATCAGGCGCTGAACATTCCGGCCTGGGAGCGTGGCCGTCTGCCAGTGGTGCACGTGCCCGGACAGTTGCTGTTTGCGGCAGGCATCGGCATGGATAGCAACAAGTTGACTAGCGGCCCCGACCGGATTCGCCTGCGCTGGCAAGCAGTCTAGAAAATTGTCTTAATCTGCCGAATTTTGTATGTAGATATGCCTATTCGGTATGACTTTATGCGTTTTTTGACTTGTTATTTTGCAGTGCGGCATGTAGAGTTTAGGGTTCCATTTACCTTTATTTGAGCGGAAAAACTCACTGTTATGGCTTTAATCGTGCACAAATACGGCGGTACGTCGATGGGTTCGACGGACCGTATCAAGAACGTGGCGCGGCGTGTCGCCAAGTGGCATGACGCAGGTCACCGCATCGTTGTGGTGCCTTCGGCTATGTCTGGCGAAACCAATCGCCTGATCTCGCTGGCTAAGGAAATTCAAGAGCAGCCTGACCCGCGTGAACTCGACATGATCGCCTCGACTGGCGAGCAAGTGTCGGTAGGCCTGCTGTCGATGGCTTTGCTGGCAATTGGCAAGAAAGCGGTGTCCTACGCCGGCTGGCAAGTCGCGATTAAAACCGATTCCGCTTTCACCAAAGCCCGCATCCAGTCGATCGATAGCGAAAAAGTCAATCGCGATCTGGACGACGGCAAGATCGTCATCATTACCGGCTTCCAGGGCGTGGATGAGGGCGGCAACATCTCGACCCTCGGTCGCGGTGGTTCGGACACCTCGGCAGTCGCGATTGCGGCCGCCATGAAGGCCGACGAATGCCTGATCTTCACCGACGTTGATGGTGTCTACACCACCGATCCGCGCGTGGTCTCGGAAGCGCGTCGCCTCAAGGCGATCACCTTCGAGGAAATGCTGGAACTGGCCTCGCTGGGCTCGAAAGTTCTGCAGACCCGTTCGGTGGAATTCGCCGGTAACTATCGCGTGCCGACCCGCGTGCTGTCGTCACTGACCGACCCTATGCTCGACATCGACGTCGAAGCCAACTCGGGTACCCTGATTTCGTTTGAGGAAGATACAAACATGGAACAAGCAGTCATCTCCGGTATCGCGTTTAACCGCGATGAGGCCAAAATCACCGTGCTGGGCGTGCCGGACCGTCCGGGCGTGGCGTACCACATCCTCGGCCCAGTGGCTGACGCGAATATCGAAGTCGACATGATCATACAGAATCAGTCGGTCGACGGTAAAACCGACTTCACCTTCACCGTGTCGCGCAATGACTACCAGCGCGCTGTGGACGTGCTGAACAGCACCAAGGAAGAGCTGGGCGCAGCCAGCATCACCGGCGACGCGAAAGTATCGAAGATCTCGGTGGTGGGCGTGGGTATGCGTAGCCATGTGGGCGTGGCATCGCAGATGTTCCGCACCCTGTCGGAAGAGGGTATCAACATCATGATGATCTCGACTTCGGAGATCAAAATCTCGGTGCTGATCGACGAGAAATACATGGAACTGGCAGTGCGCGCACTGCACAAAGCGTTCGAATTGGAAAAAGCGTAATTTTTTCAAAAAAAACCGTCAGGTAGCCTTGACCAAAGTGAGTACGGTCTATACTATGACGGTCGTCTGCTCTAGCGCAGTTAGCAAAGCAGACATAGTTGAGTGATCGACTAGGAGACGTGGCCGAGTGGCCGAAGGCACATCCCTGCTAAGGATGCATACGGCTTATACCTGTATCGTGGGTTCGAATCCCACCGTCTCCGCCAGTATTTTTAAAAACCCGCTTCGGCGGGTTTTTTCATTTCTACGGTTCTCGTTCGAGAAGCTGCTCATTTTCGCGTTCAATGATGATTGCCTGTAAGCGGCCTAAGCTGCATCTGCTGCCGAGGTAAGCGTGGGCTGGGGCGTGCCTTGCCTTTGAAACTGTTGTGCTTGTGCAAGCACTCTAGGGCTTCGTGTCGACTTGGTCCGAAGGCGCAGAAACTCGCTCGAGAGCCACGTGTCAGGTGAGGTCCAATTTAATGCAAATTATTTCTGATGCAATCTGCTGCGTCACGGCCTAAATCTCAGTAGCTCTACTCCATAAAATCGTCTTCCGAAGGGAACTGTCGGAATTCTATGGGCAATGGCCGCTAGATTTTCACGCGAGGTCAGTAGATATTTTTAGCATGTGACTATTGGATAGATTTATTTCAATTTTATAAATGATAATGTTGGGAAAAATAAATTTCCTACCGCAATTACAACCTGATTTCCAGGAGTTTTAGTGTTTGTACTTGGAGATTCAATATAGGTGAAAAGTTTAAGCCAAGACCTTTCGTCGCCGTATGATGCAATAATTTTGGCGGGCTAATAACTAGATAGACCAAGCAATGAATCAGACCCAACGGCTGTATAGAATTGATCAACTGATTAATGAGCGAAAAGTAGTTCCTCTGGAAGTATT
>JAIELO010000343.1 GCA_019752915.1 Burkholderiaceae bacterium | reverse complement strand
GACGCAGCAGCTGCCCCGCAGCGATATCGGGCTGCGCCGTCACCTGCGGCACAAGTGCTACCCCTTGCCCCGCCACTGCGGCCCGTAACAGCGCCGCGCCATCTTCCGGCAAGCTGGGCGCCCGAGCTTCCGCCAGCGTCACTCCCGCCGCATCCAACCAGCGCGTCCAGCCCTCTTCAGAGCCCAACAAAGTATGCTGCCCCAGCAACTCAGGCCTATCCGGTAGGGCGCCAGCACGATAGTGGGGACTCACTACCGGATAGCAGACCTCATCCATCAGGCGCTCCACCGTCCAGCCCGGATACTGTCCTGCCCCGAAGCGGATACCGATATCGACCGGCGCATCACGCCCCGCCAGCCATTGCTCGGCCGATTGCAGCACCACATGAATATCCGGATGACGCTCGATAAAACCGCCCAGCCGCGGCGCCAGCCAGCGCGCAGCAAACAGCGGCGTCGCGGCAATGCTCAGGCGCTGCTGCAGCGGAGTGCGCCGCAGCGCCTCGCTGGCCGCCGCCATGTCGGCAAACGCACGGGCCAGCTGGCGCGCGTAGTGCGCGCCGCCCTCGGTAATGCGCACCTGCTTGCCATGACGCACGAACAAAGCCAGCCCCAGTTCCCGTTCCAGCGCCCGCACCTGATGGCTGACCGCGCCATGCGTCAGCTGCAATTCTTCCGCCGCCCGCGAGAAATTCTCGTGCCGGGCCGCCGCCTCGAAGGCGCGTAGTGCGGAAAAATTAGGCAGGCGGTAGACGCTCATCAGCTTCGCATACTGTGGATAACTTTGTGAATAAAATTAGCAAAAGACGGCAAAATATACTGCCATACTGGGTTAACAGCAAGCATGCGCTTGTGAATAAAATTAGCTAACAAGGGAATTTCTGCGCGCCGCGGGTGCCGCGTTCGCCAAGCAGCAGGGCCGCAACGGCGGCGCCATGCGGGGCGCAGAGTCAGCGCGTGATTTATAATGTCGGCATGACGTCTCCAACTTCCGCCGAGCCGGCACTGATCCGCCACCTCGGCCTAGCCGATTACGACAGCACCTTCGCCGCCATGCGCAGCTTCACGGATGCCCGCACCCCGGACACCCGCGACGAACTGTGGATCGTCGAACATGCGCCCGTATTCACGCTGGGACTGGGCGCCGATCGCGGTCACCTGCTGGCCGGCGCCAGCGCGATTCCCGTGGTGCAGACCGACCGTGGTGGCGAAGTCACCTATCACGGCCCCGGGCAGGTGGTGATCTACATGCTGATGGACCTGCGCCGCAACAAACCGGGCGGCAAGCTGTACGCACGCCAGTTCGTGAACCGGATTGAACAGGCGATCATCAACGTGCTGGCGGCGTATAATCTGGCCGGTGAACGGGTGGAAGGCGCACCCGGCATCTATATGGCTGACGGCCCGAAGAAGGGCGCGAAAATTGCCGCACTGGGCTTGAAAGTGCGCGGCAATGGTTGTACCTATCATGGCCTGTCGCTGAATGTCGCGATGGACCTGGCACCGTTTTCCTGGATTAACCCTTGCGGTTATGCCGGGCTGGAAACGGTGGACATGCGCAGCGTCGGCGTCACGGCGCCACTGGCCGCAGTACAGCAGCAACTGGCCGAAGAACTGATCCGCGTGCTGGCCCAGCCAGCGCAACCCGCAGCAACCGAATAACCCCACTTCGCCCGCGAGGGCACGCAGCTTATGACCTCTGAGACCAACACCAACGTTGCCCCCGCTTATAACCCGAGCGAAAAGCAAAAAGGCGCTAGCAAAACGTCGCGCATTCCCATCAAGATCGTACCGATCGAACAGGTGGAACGGTTGAAGAAGCCGGACTGGATCCGCGTCAAAGCGGCATCCGCCTCGACCCGCTTCTACGAAATCAAGGATGTGCTGCGCGAGAACAAGCTGGTCACCGTCTGCGAAGAAGCGAGCTGCCCGAACATCGGCGAATGCTTCGGCAAAGGCACGGCCACCTTCATGATCATGGGCGACAAGTGCACCCGTCGCTGCCCGTTCTGCGACGTCGGCCACGGCCGTCCCGATCCTCTCGATCAGGAAGAACCGATCAATCTGTCGAAAACCATCGCCGAACTGCGCCTGAACTACGTGGTGATCACCTCGGTAGACCGCGACGACCTGCGTGACGGCGGTGCCGGCCACTTCGTTTCCTGCATTAGCGAAACCCGCAAGCTGTCGCCGAAAACCCAGATCGAAGTACTGGTGCCGGACTTCCGCGGCCGTCTCGACAAGGCGCTGACCATCTTCGCCGATGGCCTGCCGGACGTGATGAACCACAATCTGGAAACCGTGCCACGCCTGTACAAGGAAGCCCGTCCCGGCTCCGACTACCTGCACTCGCTGCAACTGCTGAAGGAATTCAAGGAACGCTATCCGGACGTGAAGACCAAATCCGGTCTGATGGTGGGTCTGGGCGAAACCGACGAAGAAATTCTGCAAGTGATGCGCGACATGCGCGAGCACAACATCGACATGCTGACCATCGGCCAGTATCTGGCGCCATCGAACAGCCACCTGCCAGTGCGCCGCTACGTGCATCCGGACGTGTTCAAGATGTTCGAGGCGGAAGCCTATAAGATGGGCTTCAAGCACGCTGCCGTGGGCGCCATGGTGCGCAG
>JAIELO010000378.1 GCA_019752915.1 Burkholderiaceae bacterium | reverse complement strand
CGGCCAGCGCCCGGTATTCTACTCCGGGGCGCATCAGGTTGGAGAGCGACTGCGGCACCAGTGCCATGCCCATGCCGGCTGACACCAGACTGACGATGGTCTGCATCTGGATCGCCTGCTGACCGATCTGCGGCGTCAGGCCGGCATCGTGAAATACCGACAGGATGGCGTCGTACAGCGCCGGTGAAATCGCCCGCGGGAAGATAATCAGCGGTAGTGCCGGCAGGCTGGCCAGCGTCAGCTTGCCCTGGCGTTTCACGCCCGGCAGACCAGCCGGCAGGGCCAGCACCAGTGGCTCGTTCAGCACCGGCAGGTAGTCGAGTTCCCGTCTGGCCTTGTCGGGCAGGGGCGGAATCAGCAGGCCGGCATCGATACGGCCCTGCAGCAGATCGTCGAGTTGCAGATCCGAGGTAGCTTCCTGTAGCGTGAGCTGGACTTGCGGATAGGCGGCGCGGTAGGCGCGCAGGAACGGTGGCAGCACGCTGTAGTCGGCCGAGGAGACGAAGGCCAGCGTCAGACTGCCGACTTCTCCGGCAGCGGCGCGCTGCACCAGCGGCGCCAGATCCTGCGCCTGCGCCAGCAGACGACGCGCTGCCGGTAGCAGGGCCAGACCGGCCGGGGTCAGCGCCACACCGCGGCGGTTACGCTCGAACAGGGCTGCACCGAGTTGCTGTTCCAGCGCCTGTATCGCTTGCGATAGGGGCGGCTGGGTCATGTGCAGGCGCAGTGCGGCTTTGCCGAAGTGGAGTTCTTCGGCGACGGTGACGAAATAGCGCAAAGGCCTGAGTTCGATGTTCATATGGTGCGCTGTGGATTTTTATGTCTGTGATATTTTATATGAATCACAGAGGCTGAAATCAACTATTTGACACTGAGGCAGTGGCAGGGCAATCTGTCAGGCTAGCGTAGAGAGCTTAGCGCTGCCTGAAGCGCCGCCCTGAACACATCAACGCATTACCCGCAACGCACTACCGAAACATTCGAATCACCGGAGAGACAGCATGCCGCAATACCGTTCCCGCACGACCACCCACGGCCGCAATATGGCCGGCGCCCGCGCCCTGTGGCGCGCCACCGGCATGAAAGATGGCGATTTCGATAAGCCTATCGTCGCCGTGGTGAACTCTTTCACCCAGTTCGTGCCGGGGCACGTGCACCTCAAGGATCTGGGCCAACTGGTAGCACGCGAGATCGAAAAAGCCGGTGGCGTGGCCAAGGAATTCAACACCATCGCCGTCGATGACGGCATCGCCATGGGCCACGGCGGCATGCTGTATTCGCTGCCGTCGCGCGACCTGATCGCCGACTCGGTCGAGTACATGGTGAATGCGCACTGCGCCGATGCGATGGTGTGCATCTCCAACTGCGACAAGATCACGCCGGGTATGCTGATGGCGGCGATGCGCCTGAATATCCCGGTGGTGTTCGTCTCCGGCGGACCGATGGAAGCGGGCAAAGTCCTGAAGGTAGTCGATGGCAAACAGAAGATTATCAAGCTCGATCTGGTGGACGCCATGATCAAGGCCGGTGACCAGAGCGTCAGCGATGCCGATGTGGCCGAGATTGAGCGCTCGGCCTGCCCGACCTGCGGTTCCTGTTCCGGCATGTTCACCGCGAACTCGATGAACTGTCTGACCGAAGCGCTGGGCCTGTCCCTGCCGGGTAACGGCACCATCGTTGCGACCCACTCCGACCGCGAACAGCTGTTCCTGCGCGCTGGCCGTCTGATCGTGGAACTGGCCAAGCGCCACTACGAACAGGATGACTACACGGTGCTGCCGCGCTCCATCGCTACCAAGGCCGCGTTTGAAAACGCCATGGCGCTGGATGTGTCGATGGGCGGTTCCACCAACACCGTACTGCACCTGCTGGCGGCAGCGCACGAAGCCGGTGTGGACTTCGACATGGCCGACATCGACCGCATCTCGCGCAAAGTGCCGTGCCTGTGCAAGGTCGCGCCGATGACCGATAAATTCCACATCGAAGACGTACACCGCGCTGGCGGCATCGTTGCGATCCTGGGCGAACTGGCGCGCGCCGGTCTGCTCGACACTTCGCTGCCGACCATCCACGCGCCGACGCTGGGCGAGGCGATTGCCCGCAACGACATCAAGGTCAGCACCGATGCAGCAGTACAGGAATTGTTCCGCGCCGCGCCGGGTGGCGTGCCGACGCAGGTGGCGTTCTCGCAATCGGAGCGTTATGCGGAACTGGATCTGGACCGCAGTGCAGGCTGCATCCGCGACAAGGCGCACGCCTATTCGCAGGATGGCGGTCTGGCGGTCTTGTATGGCAATCTGGCAGTCAACGGTTGCATCGTCAAGACGGCGGGCGTGGACGAAAGTATCCTCAAATTCAGCGGTAAAGCGCGCGTGTTCGAAAGTCAGGACGCCGCAGTCGAAGGCATTCTGGGCGACACCGTGCATGAAGGCGACGTGGTCATCATCCGCTACGAAGGTCCGAAAGGCGGCCCGGGCATGCAGGAAATGCTGTACCCGACCTCGTACATCAAATCCAAAGGTCTGGGCAAGGCCTGCGCACTGCTGACGGACGGCCGCTTCTCCGGTGGTTCCTCCGGTCTGGTGATTGGTCACGCATCGCCGGAAGCGGCGGAAGGTGGCGCCATCGGTCTGGTGGAAGAGGGGGAC
>JAIELO010000304.1 GCA_019752915.1 Burkholderiaceae bacterium | reverse complement strand
CTAGCCGCAACTGTTCACCGCGCCAGAGCGCATAACCGATCATGGTGGTTTGCACTGCGCCGAATAGAATCAGTGCCCCTGCCGCCGCCGGTAAATGACGGTAGGAAAACGAGAAGCCAATGGCGTAAGCAAACAGCGCCAGTGCGGATCGCCAGTTTCCTTCGCCTGTTTGCTGGCCATTGCGCAGTCTGACGAGTAGCCACAGCATCAATGCGCCGGAGAGCAGACGCAAGGTGCTGAAACTGGCGGCATCGATGCGGGTGTGCGCCAGTGCAGCACGGCAAAGCAGTGAGTTACCGGCAAAGGCGGCCAGAGCCAGCAGGGTCAGAATGACGAGGCGCGCAATAGGCATGGGTGCAACTCCGGACTGGGCAAGTGGATGAGTATGCGTCGCCCCATGCGATTGCACAAACTTTTTTGTAATCTGAGCGAGCGCGATGTATGCCCTGCGGACTCTTCTTTCCATTGTGCAAGCTCAAAAGGTTCGCAAGCGACGGACTGATAATGCTCAGCCTACGCGCCACATTTCCTGCTGGCTGCTGAGGAGTGCTGATGGAGGATTTGCTGCCGTATTTCGAGCGTGAGCTGGTGCAGTTGCGCCAGCTTGGCCGTGAATTGTGCGAGCGCTATCCCGGCGTGGGCGGACGCCTGCAGCTAGGCGGCGACACCTGCCCGGACCCTCATGTCGAGCAGTTGATCCAGTCTGTTGCCCTGCTCTCTGCGCGCATTGCCAAAAAGCTCGACGATAGCTATCCGGAATTCACGGAATCCTTGCTGGAGACGCTGTTTCCTCATTATCTAAGGCCGTTTCCTTCCTGCTCCATCGTGCGTGCCAGCTATCCCGTGAATAGTTCGGCGGGTGCCTCTGCCGTTCTCACTATTCCGCGCGGTACAGAGATGGACTCGAGCACCGTACAGGGTGTGCGCTGCCGCTTCAAGACGGCGTACGAGATTAATCTAAGCCCGGTCAGATTGAAGGCTGCGCAATTTGATGCACTGGTTCTTCCTCCAGCCGGAATGACTTTGCCGCCCGCCTCTAGCGCATCGCTCAGTATGGTAATTGATGGCGTGTTGCCGGCAGAGCTGACGTCGCTGCGGGTATTCATTGACGGTGATCCGACGTTTTGCGCGAGCTTGCGCGACGCCTTATTCATGCGTGTGGGGAGCGCGTACGTCGAAGCAGAGGCTGGTCGCTGGATCGCGCTGCCGTCAATACCGCTGGCGCCGGTGGGCTTTTCGGATGACGAGGCATTGATCCCCTTCGATGCGCGTTCACAGGTGGCTTATCGCCATCTGCTTATACACAACTCCGGCTGGTCGCCGGCTTGACGAGAAATTCTGTTAACTTTCAATGAGTTACCAGCGCCCCTTGTAAACTTTGCCGAAATCGCGTTTACTCTTGCGCTTTGGACGACGAAAATGGCCAAGGCAGTACTGAGGTGGACCGATCATGAGTTTGCCGGACTCGACCTTGGAGACGGTCGTCTCAACAAGAGGGCAAAGATACTAATGGAACGATTTGCGGCGAATCCCGAGGCGACCATCCCGGGCGCCTGCGATGGTTGGAGCGAAACCATCGCGGCTTACCGCTTTCTGAGCAATACGGACGTGGACTGGCGCGACATCTTGGCGCCGCACTGGACGCGCACCCAGGAGCGCATGCGGGCCCATCCGGTGATGCTGTGCATCCAGGACACCACCGAGCTCGATTTCAACGGCCAGGAAACGGAAGGTCTCGGGCCGCTGAACTATGAAGCCCGACGCGGCATGTATTTGCATCCGACCTATGCCGTCACACCGGGGCGCGAACCGCTGGGCGTGCTCGATGCGTGGATGTGGGCACGTGAGAAGCGCGGCGCCGACGGAATACGCCCGGGCCAGAAGGAAAGCACGCGCTGGATCGAAGGCTATGAGCGGATCGCCGAAATGGCCGCGCAAATGCCGCAGACGCGACTGGTCTATCTGGCCGACCGCGAGGCCGACATGGTCGCGATGATGCGTCGCGCGAGCGAGCTGGGAACCCCCGCCGATTGGCTGGTGCGCGCCAAGCACAATCGCTGCCTTCCCGATGAAGATGGAGAGAAGCTGTGGGACCATACCACCAACGGCGAGGCGCTGGGCGAGATCGCCTTCACGATGCCGACACGAGGCACTCAGAAAGCGCGCCCGGTACGCCAGCAACTGTGGGCGCGCACGGTCGAAATCGCTGATGGAAAGCGCGGGCGTATCAGCGCCACCTGCATAGTGGCCCGCGAAATTGGCGCGCCTGAAGGCGTCAAGCTGCTCGAATGGCGCCTGCTGACAAACCGCATGGCCACGACGTCCGATCAGGTCATCGAACTGATCGATTGGTATCGCGCACGCTGGGAAATTGAAATCTATTTCCATGTCTTGAAGAATGGCTGTGAAGTGGAAACCCTGCAACTTGGCGCCATCGACCGAGTCGAGCGAGCGCTGGCACTATTCATGGTCGTAGCTTGGCGCATTACCTACCTGATGCGCTTGGGCCGAAACTGCCCCGACCTGGACGCTGCCCTGTTCTTTTCTGCCGACGAAATTCGCGGAACCTACCTGCTCACCAAGCAGCCAAAGCCGACGCAACCGCCGCGACTGAACGAGGTCATCAGATTGATCGCACAAGTGGGCGGCT
>JAIELO010000289.1 GCA_019752915.1 Burkholderiaceae bacterium | reverse complement strand
CGGAATCGGCGCCTATGGCGCGCTCGCCGACTTCGATCTTGTCGGCAATCCGCTCTGGGGCGGGTCGGACCAGGGACTCAATGCCAGTCTCGGCACGACCGCCGTGCTGGTGGCGCTGATCCTGCTGCAGATTGCCCAGATTGTGCTGGGCATGCTGTTCAGTGGCCACTTCTGATCCGGGCGGGCGCCCGGATCATGCCGCATGGTGCGGCCCAGCTTCTTAGTAGCGGTAGCCGAAGGCCGCTTCGAAGCGGTCGGCAATCTCGGTCGCCGTGAAGTGGTGATTCTGCGCACCCTTGTGGGCGATCTTGATGGCGCCCAGCAGGCTGGCCAGACGACCGGTGGTGTCCCACTTCCAGCCCTGCGTAATCCCGTATAGCAGACCGGCGCGATAGGCGTCGCCACAACCGGTCGGATCGAGCACGGCGTCCGCCTTCACGGCCGGAATCACGATGCGTTCACCCTTGGTATAGATTTCCGAACCCTGTTCGCCACGGGTGACGATCAGTGCTTCCAGACGGGCAGCGATGTCCGGAATGGTCAGGCCGGTGCGCGACATCAGCAGTTCGATTTCGTAATCGTTGGCGGTGACGTAGGTGGCCTGGTTGATGAAGGTGATCAGCTCGTCGCTATTGAACATCGGCAGTTGCTGGCCCGGGTCGAAGATGAACGGGATCTCCAGCTTGACCAGATCGGCGGCGTGCTTCTGCATGCCCAGATGACCATCCGGCGAGATAATGGCGATGCGCGCGGCACCGGCTTTGGCGACGTCGTTCTCGTGAGCGTACGACATGGCGCCCGGATGGAAGGCGTTGATCTGGTTATTGTCTTCATCGGCCGTGACGAAGCACTGGGCGTTGTAGGCTTCCGGCTTGATCAGGATGTTGTCGGTGGACAGACCCAGCTTGCGCAGGCGCTCGGTGTAGGCGCCGTGGTCCTGACCCATCACGCCGACGATGCGCGGATCGCCACCCACCATTTTCAGGTTGTAGGCGATATTACCGGCGCAGCCGCCGAATTCGGTGCGCATGGTCGGCGCCAGGAAGGATACGTTCACCTTGTGCAGCTGGTCGGCCAGCAGCAGGCTGTCGAAGCGGCCAGGGAATTGCAGGATGGTGTCGATCGCGATCGAGCCGCAAATCAGAGAGGTCTGGTTCATGAGGATTCTTATGGGTAGAAGACGGCGATATGGTAGCCGGATGCTTTCAGCTGGTTCAGTTCGAAGTACAGTTTGACAGCTTGTTCGGTGTGCGGCGCGAAGCCCTTGTCGAGCGGGACATCGGGGCCGAGGTAGTCGCGCGGGGTGAACACACGGCGCAGCACCGCCTTGTCGCTGGCGTCGTCGAGCACCAGTTCGATGTGCGGCCAGCTTTGCGCGGTGGCGCTCTGGTTACGCAGCAGGGTGTTGAACGAGAAGGTGGTCTCGCTCAGGGTTTGCAGTTCGCCCTGTTCGATATTCAGGTCGTCGATCTGGGACGGCAGTTCGATCTTGCAGCCCAGTGCATTGCAGGCCGCCAGCAGGGCCGGTTTCAGCGGGGGCATGGCAGCGGCCAGCTGGTTGCGGAAGGTGGTCAGGCCCTGAGCGGTCAGTGCGCCCACCAGCACTACGCTGCCGAGTGCCATGGCGATGCTGACGGCTTTGCCGTATTTCTGGCGACGCCGGTCGCTCTTGATGAAGCCCGGTTCTTCGCTGGCAGTTGCGGCGGTGCTCGCTGCACTGCTAGCGGCGCCGACTGCGGCACCGGCTTTCCCGGCGCTCGATAGTTCCACCAGCGTGTCGTCATCGTCGTCCAGCGCGTCCAGCGCGCCCAGCGCGGTCAGCATCGGTGATGCAGCCGGTGCGAGCGGTGAAGCGAGGGCTGGTTCGACGGGGAGCGGCGCATCGAAGCTCGGTTCGCGCCGTTGTGCGCCCGGTGCGTCGTTGCGCTCTGCTGCTGGCTCGGCGTCCGGATTGCCGATGCTGCGTTCCATCACGGCCAGTTCGGCGGCCAGCGCGGCTTCCAGTTCGGCGTCCGACATGGTTTCGATGGCCAGTAGCTCGTCCTGCGTGGCAGCTGGTTCTGGCGTGCTGGCGAAGCCGTCTGCTTCAGGCAGTGCAAAATCCGCTGCTGCGTCGCGTGGCGCAGCCTGTGCCAGCTCGGACATCAATTCAGGCTCGGATTCAGCGCCGGACCCGGAGGCGAATTCCGGTGTCGCTTGCGGTGCTGGCTCGAGGTCGAGCATCAGTTCCGGTTCGTCCGTTAGTGGCGGGGTCTGGCGCGCTTCCTCCCCGGTGCCGGAGGCTGGCTCGGAGTCGATGTCCAGATCCAGTTCCAGCGGCAGATCCATGGCGGGCGGCAGTGCGGCCGGTGCACCGGGCAGTTCCAGCGGGTCGGCAATTTCCTCTGCATCGGTTGCCGGTGCGGCAGCTGCGTCGCTCGCCGTTTCCATATCGATGGCAGTGTCGAGTCCTAAGGTCTGGATCGCATCATCTGCCGGGTCTTGCAGCGTTTCGGCGGCGTGCGTGTCGAGCGCGTCCATCTTGGCGTCGAAGGCACTGGCTACGGGCAGTGGTGCCGGGATCGGCGTAGGTTCAGGAGTTGGCTCAGGCTCAGGCAAAAGCGCTGGCTCTGGCTCTGGCTCGGTAGTCAATGCAGGCGAAAATTCGCCTGCGGGAGTCG
>JAIELO010000227.1 GCA_019752915.1 Burkholderiaceae bacterium | reverse complement strand
TTGCGGAATGACGCTGAGGTTGAGTAGTGAGCGGGCACGGGCAAATTCGGCACCGTAGTGCCAGCCGCGAATCGCCGCGATGCGTTGCGATCGCAGTGCTGACAGGTCGCCGCTCCAGCGCACCACACTGTCCTGACGCGCATAGAAGATGACCCGGTCGCGATAGAAGGGGAGTTCGAAAAATGCGTAGAGGTTTTCCCGCTCCGGCGAGCGATACGGACCGATCAGAATATCGGCCTGACCCTGTTCTACCATGGCCAGCGCACGCGGCCACGGGTACATCTTGAACCGGATGGTGTCACCAGCACTGGCCGCCAGCTGGCGCAGCACATCCACCGCTAGTCCGCGCCACTGTCCATCGGACGTCTCTTCGAACACGCCGCTAAAGGACGCGCCCACCGCCAGACGCTCGGCGGCGGCCAGCGGTGGCAAGCAGCCCATAGATAACAGCCATGCTGCAAGTAAGTGGCGATACCGTCTCATGTTCTCGATACTCGGTGAAGACGTACTGTTGTGTCAATCCGGAACCTGCTGCAGGCTCGGTCCGGGGCTGTCACTTACTGTGCTGTTTGCTGTGCTGGTTTGAGCTGCCCCAGCCGGATCGCATCCTCCACATAGCGGGCGTATTTACTGGTTCTGGCGGCCTGCTGATATTTTTTCGAGGCCGCCATTTTTCTCAGGCCCATCATACTCTTGTAGGGAATCTGCTTCAGGATCGCGTTGGCAATGGCCGGTGGTACACCGCTACCCACATTCATATCCAGCATCCACGAAACGCGGGTGTGTTCCTGATCTATCCACTCCAGTTTGAAGGGAGTATGTGCGGAGGGCATGCGTGCCAGATTCTCGCCTGCATCGAAGCGGATTGCCTCGCTCGAGTGCACATCAATGAGCTGATAGCCGTGCGCCAGATTGCTGGTGGTGGTGACCTGCAGAATGACATCGCGATCCTGCAGGATCGGAATGTGGTGGTGCCACCAGAAAGTAAAACTGTCGCTGGCGTCGTCATCGACTTTCAGCATTCTGGTAGCCAGACAGCCCGACATCCATTCCGGATAGTGTTCGATGTCGCGCAAAATCGTGCCGATTACGTCGATCCGCGCGGCGATTTCACAGACCACTTTCGCGGCCACGAACGCCTGACCGGCAACCTCGCTGGAATAGCTGCGACACTGGTTCTCGCTGCTTTCGAGCTTCCAGCGGTATCGGGACGGATCCGCTTCCAGCGTGTCGCGCGTTTCGCCCGCGCTGGCAGGATTGAGCAAGGCGCCGGCCAGCGCGAATGCCATCAGCAGCGGCGACTTCCACCAAGATCGACCTGATGTCATCGTTTCCTCTCCTGCATTAGCATGCTGGCGCGAGCTCGTTTGCGCGCGATGTATAGACATACACATTGTGGGTGCCGGATTTACCCTTGATGCTGATGCCGGAACGCTCCGAAAAATTGAAGGCATGCCGCGTCAGCGCGTAGGTGGTAGCAGACACCTGAATCTGGTTTTGCAAACCCTGTGACTCGATGCGCGAGGCCAGATTGACCACATCGCCCCACACATCGAACACCTGCCGCGACTGGCCGATCACGCCCGCTACCAGTTCGCCCGAAGCGATACCGACCCGGATTTCAATGTCCGGAAATTCCTTGACGACGTCGAGGATCTGCAAGGCAAACTCCATCATTTTTCGTGCATGGTCGGGATCAGCTTCCGGCACGCCGGCCGCCACCATGTAGGCATCGCCGATGGTCTTGATTTTGGTGAGCCCGAAGGCCTCGACGCAACGGTCAAAGCGTAAAAATACCTCGGAGAGCATGGCGATCATGCTCTCTGGCGCCATCCGTTCGGTTAAGTGGGTAAAGCCGACGATGTCGGCAAATAGCACCGAGCAGTTCTGGTAGCGTTCGGCGAAGGTCTGGCGCTGGGTCAGCAGGCGTTCGGCGATCTTCTTCGGGAACATGCCGCTCAGTAGCGATACCAGACGGTTATTGGCCAGATGCAGGTAGTTCTCCATGCGCCCCACATCGCCCATGTAGATCGTCATCAGCAGGTAGAGCACGCTGATGGCTCCCAGACTGATCACCCAGTCGACCACCCGATGCAGTGGGTCCGGCAGATACAGGCCGACATCGATGGTCACATTGGTGGTGGCGAATAGCACGGTGGTGGCCAGACAGATCAGCACAAAACTGTGGCGTATCCAGGCCGCTTCTTTCTTGAGTGCGATGAACGAGCCGAAGGCGACGGGAATCAGGCACAGATGGGTCACCCGTGGAATCTGCGCGGTGGGGCCATCGCCGAACAGCGCAATGGCGCTGAACATCATGTAAGCACTCACCACCAGCAGCAGCGATGCGGCGCGGATGTGACCACGCCACGTCAACAGGGCACCGGCCAGCCCCATTAGCGGAATCGGCACTTCAAAGGCACAGTTGATCCAGCGCTCCTGCGCGGCAAAGGCCAAGAAAATACCCATCCCTAGCACGAGCAGAATCGCACTGGTGAACTTGAGCAGTAAATGCACCCGGCGGTCATGGGTAGCATCCAGATCCCGCAGGACCATGTATTCGGCATCGGCTGCCTCGTTTTTGCTCATCGTCCGAGCTTTCTCTGAAAGGTCTAAAGGTATTGCGTATTAATTCCTTAGCAAGCATCATAGCCGGACAATA
>JAIELO010000258.1 GCA_019752915.1 Burkholderiaceae bacterium | reverse complement strand
CCTATGGCATGCTACTGGGCGGTCTGGCGATGCTGGGCATGGTCGCGCGACGGCGCCGTGAATGACCCTGCCCAAGACGCTACGGCGTCTTTTTTTTTGCTGGCTGGCGGCACGCTGCTAAACTGCCGGCATGAAACCTACTACCAATACCCGCTTTGACGCGCCCGGCCATCCGCCGGCAACCATTACCGAATTTCAGGGCGTGCGCAGCCTGCACCTAGGCACCTCATGGGTGCAGGGCGCCATGCGCATCGCCAAACCGGACCAGATCGAACTCGAATACATCCAGATGATGATGATGTGGCTGCTGTTTATTGACCAGCCACGCCAGATCGTCCAGCTCGGACTAGGCAGCGCCGCACTGACCAAGTTCTGCTACCGCCGCCTGCCTCAGGCACAGGTAACGGCCATCGAACTCAATCCGAATGTGATCGAAATGTGCCGCGCGCAGTTCGCCCTGCCCTCGAATGACGAGCGCCTGCAGGTGCGGGAAATGAATGCGATGGATTTCGTGCTCGATCCGGCCAACCATGGCAAGGTCGATGTGCTGCAGGTCGATCTGTACGACGAGGAAGCCCGTGGCCCGGTGCTCGATAGCCCGGAGTTCTATCAGGCCTGCTTCGACTGCCTGAGCGACGACGGCATCATGACCACCAATGTGTTCGGCGATTTTTCCAATTACGACAAGAATCTGCAAGCCATGGATATGGTGTTCGATGCGGTGGTCTGGTTACCGGAAGTGCATGACGCGAATATCATCGTAATCGCCTTCAAGCGCGCGCCGGTGCTCGACTTCAGTGTGCTCTACGAGCGCGCGGGGGCGATCAAGAAAACCTACAATCTGCCCGCCAAATCCTGGGTGAATGGTCTGAAAGGCTGGATGCTGGACCAGCACTAGCGAGCCCGGAGATGATGTGTGCACACCACAGATTTGCACCATTTTGCAGCATAAATGCTGCAGTGCACCGAACATCATACGACAATCACCACCTTAAATCACGGAAAATTGCCAATTGTGCATAGTTTGCAACAAATTGGTGCATCCACAATTGCGGCCGGCTAAAACCTACCGTTAGTATTTTTCTCCGGCGTCTGCCAGCCCCTCTGGCAGACCCCACTATGAGAGAGAGAAAACGATGAAAAGAGCACCGCAATTCCAGCGTACGCTGGTCGCCGCCGCCATTCTGGCGCTGACTACCGGTTACGCCAGCGCTGAAGCCGCAGCGAACCAGAACGACGCGCCAACCGAACAGACCGTGGTGGTACTGGGCTCGCGCTCGGTCGCCAAAACAGCGCTCGATACGGCCGCCCCGGTTGGTCTGATCAGCCTGAAAGACATGCAGACCGCCGGCCCCCTCGAACTGGGCAAGCTGCTGCAAACGCTGGACCCGTCCTTCAACTTCTCCAGCACCTTCATCAGCGATGGCACCGACAGCATCCGTCCGGCCACCCTGCGCTCGCTGGGTCCGGATCAGGTACTGGTGCTGGTCAATGGCAAGCGCCGCCATCAGCAGGCGCTGGTGAATGTGCAGCAGACCATCGGACGCGGCTCGGCCGGTACCGACATCAACGCCATTCCGCTGGGCGCGATCCACCACATCGAAGTGCTGCGCGATGGCGCGGCAGCCCAGTACGGCTCGGATGCGATTGCCGGGGTGATCAACATCGTGCTCAAGTCGCAGGTTAAGGAAACCCAGCTGAGCGGCAGTCTGGGCACCACCTCGGAAGGTGACGGTGACCTGTACTCGGGGAGCGCCAATACCGGCTTCGCACTGGGTCAGGACGGCGGCTTCCTGAACCTGACGGTCGAAGCGCGCAAACGCGGCGAGACCAATCGCGCCGGGGTCGACTCGCTGCGCGTCAACCCGCCGCGCGTGACCCAGCACATTGGCGACAGCAATACCAAGGACGCCTACCTGTGGTGGAACGGTGCGCTGCCGATCGACAAGGCCAGCGAGTTCTATGCCTTCGGTGGCGTCTCGCAGCGCAAGAGCGACTCCTTCGGTTTCTTCCGCTCCGCCGGTGATGACCGCACGGTGGCCGCGGTGTCGCCCAACGGCTATCTGCCGGCGATCCACACCACCATCAAGGATGCCTCGTTCGCCTTCGGCTACCGGCGCGATCTGGCCAATGACTGGAAGGCTGACCTGAGCATCAACTACGGCGCCAGCGAACTCGGTTTCCATGAATCCGATAGTCTGAACGTCAGCTACTGGTACGAGAAAAAAGCCGATGGCAGCATCTACGGCGAATCGCCACGCGACGCCAATACCGGCACGCTGAAATTCAACCAGACCACCATCAATGCCGACCTCAAAGGTCCGGTCAATTTTGGCGGTAGCAGCGTGTTCCTCGCCACCGGCTTCGAATACCGCGCCGATAACTACCAGATCGTCGCGGGCGATCCAGTGTCCTACCAGTACGGTCGCACGAATAATCCGGCCATCGTCATCAAGACGCCAAGCGGCGCTACCGCTGCGTCCGGGATTCAGGGCTTCCCCGGCTACACGCCTGCCACGGCAGTCGATTCGGGTCGCCACAACATCGCCCTGTTCCTCGATGCCGAACACAAGCCGGTCAACGAGCTGACGCTGGCGGGTGCTGTGCGTTACGAAAAATATTCGGACTTCGGCAGCACCGTCACCGGTAAGCTGAGCGCCCGCTT
>JAIELO010000185.1 GCA_019752915.1 Burkholderiaceae bacterium | reverse complement strand
GTTTGGCCAGATTCAGCGTGACGTAGGTCTCGGCACCGTTTTCGATCAGCTGACCGGCCGCCCAGGTCGGGTTACGCACAAACTTGCTGTGGTAGTTCGCCGAGGTACGGGCTTCGAAACCATCGCGCTCGTACCACAGAGTCACGCCGCCATTGTGTTTCATCAGGCCTTCAATCGGGAACGGATTGGTGCTCGGGAAGCTCTCCTTGATATCGCTATGGGTGTAAGCGTAATTGCTGGCGATACCGAAGCCATTATCGAAGGAATGCTGATACACCAGTTCCACGCCATTGACATTGCCACCTTCACCGTTCACCGAACGGGTAATAACGGCTTTACGGCCATCGATGGTGGTGGTGTCACTGGTGATACCGATATAGCGCGTCACTTTTTTGTAGAACGCACCGGCCGACAACAGCGAACCTTTGCCGAAGTACCACTGGTAAGCCAGATCCAGCTGGTTCGCCATCATCGGCTTCAGCCCCGGATTACCGGCACTACCGGTCAGCGGCATGGTCGGATTCGGATCGATGTAGATGGTGCGGGAAGCGCGCATCTCGTCAAGTGGCGCACGCGACATGGCACGCGCCAGACTGAAACGCAGCTGATGCTGCTGCTTCTCGTCCAGATTGAAAATCAGGTTCAGGCTAGGCAGCACTTCCGTGTAGCTGGCGTCTTCCGATACCGGCGTCGGCGCAGCACTGTTCAGAGACTGCATACCTTCGCCAGTCTGGCTGGTATGCACCACACGTACCCCGGCGTTACCGCGATAGCTGTAGCCACCCAGCGCACCGTCCAGATCACCCTGCGCGTACAGCGAGGAGCTGCGCTCTTTCACCTTCCAGCCCGACAGCAGGTCGTTCTGGGTCTGGGTCCGGCCATTCGGGCTGTAAGCATTGGCGCCAAAGGCTTTCAGGGTGCTGCCCATGAAGTCTTTCAGTGCCAGGAAAGGCGCCGACATGCCACCGACCTTGATCGATTCGTATTCGGAATCGGCAATCGCACTACCCGGCTGCATATTCCACGTGGTCTGATGGTAATCCTTCTGACGATCGGTCACGCGCGCGCCAAACTTCACACGGCTCACCGGTCCCCAGTCCACGCCGCGTGCAGCATTCAGATGCAGCGCATCGAGGCTATCGCGCAGATGGCCGTCGGTATCGACATACATCGTCGCTGGCCAGAAGTTGGCCGGATTACCGGTGTCCTGACCATACGAATACACCTGACGTTCATCGCCGGTGAACGAGAAATTGACAGTGGCGCCATTTTTCGAGAACTGGCGCAGATCGCGCCATGCGCTGTCACGTCCGGCACGCGAGGTCGACAGATCGGTTTCCACCTTCCAGTCACCCACGTTGAACTTGCCGTTCACGCCAGTGGCGAAGGTATCCATGTCCTGCGTCCACAGGGTGTCATTGGTGGTCAGGCCGACACCGGTGACGGTACCGCCCACTACGTAGCCATTGCGGATATCCACATTGCTGTAGGCGGACTTCTGCCAGCCATCCCAGTTACCGATATCGCCACTCCAGTGTTCCAGACCCGGCTCGCGGATCTTGGCCTGAGCGTAGTAGACGTCACCGGTGATGACCGCGTCCTGGCTCGGCTTCCATTCCACCTTGCCCAGCACACTGCTGCGCTTATCTTTGCCGCGCTTGATCGAGTCGCTCCAGCCCCAAGGGGTTTTATCGACTTTGCCATCGCCATTCAGGTCGCCCGAGTGATCTTCGTTGTAGCCGAAGTGCTTGACGTTTTTCTGTACCGAAGGCTGATCCTGATAGCTGAAGGCCAGTGCCACGCCCACTTTACGGTCATCGAACTGGTCGATGTAGATGCCGCCCAGACGCGGTGCCGTCTTGCTGGCGCCCGGTATATCGCGGGCGATTTCGTAGTACAGCGCGTCCGCTTTCAGCGACACCTGACGGCCGTTGTACTTCAGCGGGCTAACGGTCTGCAGATCGATGGTGGTGGCAATGCCGCCTTCCACCAGTTCGGCCGACTGGGTTTTGTAGATGGTTGCGCCACTCAGCGATTCAGAAGGGAACTGCTCGAAACGCACCGCACGATTCGGCTCGGAAGACGCCAGTTCACGGCCGTTCAGGGTCGCACCGATAAAGCGTGGGCCCAGGCCGCGCGCCACGACCTGACTGGCGTTACCACGATCCAGACCGGAAGACATACCGGGCAGACGTGCCAGCGATTCAGCAATGGTGGTATCCGGCAGCTTGCCGATGTCTTCCGACGACACCACTTCCACGATGCTGTTCGAAGCTTCTTTCACGGCCAACGCATTGCGTACCGATGCACGGATGCCGGTCACATTGATCTGTTGAACATCGCCGGCAGCTTCTTGCGCCTGTGCCAGCAATGGGGAAGTGAAAAGCGTGGCAATCAGCCAGCTGATTTTTTTATGCTTCATTAGCATCTCCAGTGTTTGTATTTTTAGTTCCGTCTCGATTAAGCGACTTGGACGAATTACTGGATGCTAGCGAAACGCTGATGGCACTTCCAATTCCTTATTGCGTGCGCGCCATATCAAGATCGTATATCAGGATTGAGCAGGCTTGCGATAGTGAGGGTACATGCTGCTTGCCGCATCGCGCAGCGCTTCCAGCATGGCGTCGGCGCCGGGCGAGAGCTGGTGTCGCTTGCGCGTCACAATCCCGAACG
>JAIELO010000190.1 GCA_019752915.1 Burkholderiaceae bacterium | reverse complement strand
CTGCTCCCTGTACTCCGCTCTGGCTGCGCGGGATCGTATAATGGCGCCAACCTGATTTCGCGGAGTAGTTCGTATGCAGAAGCACGTTGGCGGCCAGTTATCGCCGGTACTGGTGGTGACCGGCACTTCCGGTAGTGGCAAGACGACCTTGCTGGAATGGCTGATCGGCCAGCTGGCAGCAGACGGACTGCGCCTCAATCTGATCAAGCACAGCCATCATGATCTGGAACTGGAGCCGCCCCACAAGGACAGTGCCCGCTTGCGCCGTGCCGGTGCGGCCGAGGTGATGGTGGCATCGCCGTTTCGCATTGCTATCGTGCAAGAGTTGCGGGGCGCGACAATGCCGACGCTGGAGCAGCAACTGGCGCGTCTGTCGCCGGCCGACCTGACGCTGCTGGAGGGCTTCAAGTCGGATCCTATTTCTAAACTGGAAGTGTACCGGCCCGAAGTGGGCAAGCCGCCCCTGTATCCGCACGATCCGTATATCGTCGCGGTGGCCTCGGATCAGGCGGCGCCAGCCGGGCTGCCGGCGCAACTGGTCTGGCTCGATCTGCGTCAGCGCGAGAGTATTCTCGACTGGGTGCGCCAGTATCTGAAAATAAACCGCGAAAACGCCTAAAGTTTATGCAGCGGTGTCCGTAATAAAAGAGATACGCCTTAAAGGAGGATCTCATGGACATCTCAGGAATTGCTCAGTCGGCCAGCACCATTGCTGACACCGGTACCAAGCAGGCGGTCGGTATTGCCGTATTGAAGAAAGCCCAGGATATCCAGGCGTCCAGCGCCAGCGCGCTGATCGAAGCGATTCCACCGGTGCCATCGGCGCCGAATCTGCCTTCGCACCTCGGTAACACCATCAATACGACGGCCTGAGCACGCTCGCTGGCAGCTTGCGGGCATTGCTAGCATGACTAGCATGGCTGGCAACGGTGGCTGGGTGCTGGGTTCCTGTGCCGCGCGGATGACTGCGGCGGTTTTCTTTCGCATCGTCTGCGCGCTGCGCAAAGTCGTTCCAAATTCTCCCCAAAAAAATTCAAAAAAAGTGTGTAAGGTCGCGCCTGCCCGCTGCGACTACGGTACAGTTGCACACGCTTGTGCAGCATCCAGACTTTACTACTTAACTATTTATTGAGGAGATTTACCATGAACAAACGTCAAGCCCTGATCGCCGCCGCACTCGCCACCGTTTGCGCCGCTTCGGTTACCCAGGCCGTCGCTGCCGATGACAAAGAAAAATGCTATGGCGTTGCCAAAGCCGGTGCCAATGATTGCGCGACTGGCGCCCACTCCTGCGCAGGTCAGGCAAAAGCCGACAATGCGCCAAACGAATGGAAATACGTGGCCAAAGGCACGTGCGAAAAAGCGGGTGGCAAAACCACCGCGCCTGCCGCGATGGCCAAGTAATTTCGTCGCGGGCGCAGCGCAATGTCGTTGAAATCTGGCGCAGCGCCCATTACCGGTGTGGGCGTCGGCTTACGAGCGCCACACTACCGGCAATTTCTTGAACAGCGGCCCGCTGTGGCCTGGCTGGAAGTTCACACAGAAAATTATCTGCATCAGGGCGGCTGGGATAGCCATGTGCTGGAACAGCTGCGCCCCGATTACCCGATCAGTCTGCACGGTGTAGGACTGGGACTGGGTTCTGCAGGGGGCTTTTCGCAGGCGCATTTGCAGCGTGTGCGGGCGCTGGTGCAGCGCTTGCAACCGGCACTGGTGTCCGAACATTTGTGCTGGAGTGCCGTGGGCGATCGCCAGCTCAATGACCTACTGCCGATGACGCTGGATCAGGCGGCGCTCGACTTGCTCAGTGTGCGGGTCAATCAGGTGCAGGATGTGCTGCAGCGCCAGATTCTGCTGGAGAATGTGTCGAGCTATCTGCGTTATCACGACGATGCCATGAGCGAGGCCGAGTTTCTGGCCGCGCTGGTGGCGCGTACCGGTTGCGGCCTGCTGCTGGATGTGAACAACCTGTATGTCAATCAATGCAATCACGGCGAGGATGCGCGTGCCGCGCTGGCCGCGATAGCACCCGGCACGGTGGGCGAAATCCATCTGGCCGGCCATCTGGTCACCCCGCAAGCGGTGATCGACCACCATGGCGCCCCGGTCAGTGAGGCAGTCTGGGAACTGTACCAGCTGGCACTGCAGCGCTTTGGCGGCGTGCCCACGCTGATTGAGTGGGATACCGATATTCCAGCGCTGGAGGTGCTGCTGGCCGATGCCGAAAAAGCGGCGACGCTGCAGCAGCGGCATAGCGCCAGCACACTCACGGCGCTCTTCAAAACGGCGGCGCCGGTGCAGCCGGCGTCAACGACACTGGACCAGCATCAGCAACTGTTTGCCAGCGCTCTGTTCGATGTGCAGCAAACCCCGCAGGCGCTGGCACTCTTCAAAGGCCAGCAGACCGAACACCGGCTGGCCCTGTATCGCGGCAATCTCACCGTCAACTGGTCCAAGACGCTGGCCTCGGCCTATCCTGTGGTGCGCCAGCTGGTGGGCGACGAATTCTTTGACGGCTTAGCGCGTGCCTATGGCCGCGCCTGGCCATCCGGCGATCCTGACCTGAACCTGTTCGGCGACCACTTTGAGGCTTTCCTGCGCAGCTTTGTGCATGTGGCGGAGCTGCCGTATCTGGCCGATATGGCCGCGCTCGAATGGGCTTTGCATCGCGCGCATTATGCGCCCTCGGCGGCCGT
>JAIELO010000444.1 GCA_019752915.1 Burkholderiaceae bacterium | reverse complement strand
GGTTTCGTGATGGCACCGACCTCGCTGTCGGAACGCTATGTGGCAGCCAGTGGTGCCAAGCCGGAACAGACCATCGTGCGCGCCGCCCAGCTGGACCTGCAGAGTATGGCGGGGCTGGCCGAACGGCTGCCGCTGACGGCGCATCAGCGCCAGTTGCTGGCCGATTTTGCGCCGCGTGGCCGGCTGCAGAATTTTTCTGCCGAATGGCAGGGTGCTTATCCGGCCTTGCAGTCCTACCGCATCAAGGGTGATCTGGTCGGACTGGGCTTAAAGCCGCAGCCGCCCCGTCCCGGCCAGCCGAAATCGGCGCGCGGCCCGGCGATTGCGGCCATGCCGGCGATTCCCGGTTTCGAGAATCTGAGCGGCGCGATCGATGCGACCGAGCAGGGCGGCAGCTTCAGTCTGGCTTCGCAGCAGCTGGTGCTGCAGATGCCCGATTATTTCAGTGCCCCGAGCATGCCATTCGAGCACCTGAACCTGAAAGCGCGCTGGAGTTTCGAGCGCGACAATATGCTGCTATTGCAAGTCGATAGTCTGGACTTTCTGCAGCAGGGCATGAGTGGCACGCTGGCCGGCACGCATCGCATGCCACTCACTGGCAAGGGCATGGGCACGGTGGACTTTACCGGCACCCTGAACAACTTTCAGCTGAACCGCATCGATAGTTATCTGCCGATGCAGACCCCGCATGATTTGCGGGCCTGGCTGAGCGGCGCGCTAGAAGGCGGCGTGGCCAATGATGTAACGCTGCGTCTGCGTGGTGATCTGGCCCATTTTCCCTTCCATGGCGAGACTGGCGCGGAGCGCAATCGCGGCGAGTTCCGGGTGGCTGGCAAGCTCACCGAGGGCAAGCTCAATTACGCCCCGGGCGAATATCTGCACGACGGTAAAGAGGCGGGCAAAGATGGCAAACCGCTGCCGCTGTGGCCGCAGGCCGAACATATCAAGGGCAGTTTCGTGTTCGACCGGGCGCGCATGGAAATCCGTGGCGATACGGCCACCACGGGGGGCGTGGCGCTGAGCGGTGTGAAAGCGGTCGTCGCCAATCTGGACGCCCACGATGCCATGCTCGAGATCGACGGCAATGCCGCTGGCCCGATGGCCGAGTTTCTCAAATACGTGGCGGCCAGTCCGGTACTGGAATGGATCTCGCACTTTACCGATGAGACGCTGGCCACCGGCAATGCCAAGCTGGGGCTGAAGCTGCATCTGCCGCTGTCGCATCTGATCGATGCCAAGGTGCAGGGCGTGCTGCAGTTGCAGAACAATGAAATTACCCTGATGAACGATTTGCCACCGGTGCAGGGCGCGCAGGGCAAGATCGAATTCAATGAACGCGGCGTCAATCTGAACCAGTTGTCCGGCAATTTCCTCGGCGGACCGGTGGCGATTACCGGCGGCTCCCAGCGGGACAATGCGATTGTCGTCAAACTCGGCGGCACGCTGACGGCGGATGGCTTCCGCAAGCAATACCCGTCGCCTGCCATGCAGCGGCTGGCCAGTCATTTTTCCGGTGCGACCCGCTACACCGGCACCGTGACGGCGCGCGACCATCAGGTGGTGGTGGCGGTCGATTCCACGCTGAGCGGACTGGCGGTGGATCTGCCTGCGCCGCTGCACAAGAGTGCCAGCGAGGCGCTGCCCCTGCGCTTTGTGCTCAGTAGTGGCTTGACGCCGGATAGTGGCGGTGCGCTGCATGACGAGATGCGGATCAATCTGGGAAGTAATATTGCGGCGCGCTACCAGCGCCAGAAAACCGCCAAACAGCCGTGGAAGCTGGTGCGCGGCGGGATCGGCATTGCTACCCCGGCGCCGGAGCCGGACAGCGGACTGGCTTACCACGTCAATCTGCGGGCGCTGAATGTTGATGCCTGGACCGATCTGGCCAGCGCGATTGCCGGGAATGCTGCTGACTCAGGCGCAGCGGCGGGCAGCGCTGCGAGCGCGGACAATAGCGAGATTTTGCAGTATGTGATGCCCGATACCATCGCCGTGCGTGCATCCGAACTGATCATCGGTGACCGCAAGCTGGACAACGTGGTGATCGGGGTAGGCCGTCAGAAAACTGTCTGGCAGGCGAATATCGATTCGGCGCAGGCCAACGGTCACCTGACGTGGAGCGAGCCGTCCACCGGGCAGGGGCTGGGCAAGGTCACGGCACGCCTGTCCTCGCTGGTGATTCCGGAATCGGCTTCGCGTGAGGTGCAGGAACTGCTCGATAGTCAGGCTGCCAACACCACGATTCCGGCGCTCGACGTGGTGGTAGAACGCTTCGAATTATTCAACAAGGCACTCGGCCGGCTGGAGCTGCAGGCGAATAATGCACAACTGCCGAGCCAGCGTGAATGGCGTGTCAGCAAGCTGCTGCTGTCCAATCCCGATGGCGAACTGAAAGGCAGCGGCAAGTGGGTCAGCAAGGATGGCGTGCACGATTCCAGCCTGAATTTCCAGCTCGATATTGCCAACGCCGGCAAGCTGCTCGATCGTTTCGGTTTTGCCGGTACGCTGAAAGGCGGCAAGGGCAGTCTGACGGGGGACATGAACTGGAAGGGCTTGCCGTATGCGCTGGACTGGCCGACCCTGTCCGGCCAGATCAAGATGAATGTGGAAAAAGGCCAGTTCCTGAAACAGGATGCGGGCGCAGCCAAGCTGCTCGGCGTGCTCAGTCTGCAAGCCTTGCCGCGCATGCTGAAACTCGATTTCCACGATGTGTT
>JAIELO010000424.1 GCA_019752915.1 Burkholderiaceae bacterium | reverse complement strand
CTGGGCCCCGGCTTGTCCCTTTCGGCAGGGGCGGGCGCCACGCCTGCGGCCGCCCATGAACGCACTGCTGAGTAAGTACCTACTTGCGCCACGACTCCCGTATTGCTGTGAATCCTTACACTGTCAGCGGGCGTGCCCGCTCCAGATAGGCCGGGTTGTGGATGGTCTGGCAGCGCCCGGCAGCGAAGTCGACGATGTTCTGGAACGCGTGGCGGAAATACAGCTCGTAGCTGTCGCGCTCGACGTAGCCGAGGTGCGGTGTGGCCAGCACGGTCGGAATGCGCAGCAAGGGGCTATCGGCGCCCAGCGGCTCCGCAGTGAAGACATCGAGCGCCGCATAACCGGGGCGGCCGCGCGTCAGTGCCTGCTCCAGCGCATCGGGCTGCACCAGTTCGGCGCGGCTGGTATTGACGAACAGCGCGTCCGGTTGCATGCGCGCCAGATCGTCGGCCGTAACGCAGCCACGGGTGTCCGGATGCAGGCGCAGGTGCAGGCTCAGGACATCGGCCTGTTCGAACAGTGCGGCGCGCGACGGGGCTGCCAGATAGCCGTCCGCCACCGCGCGGGCACGGCTGGCGTCACTGCCCCAGATGAGCACCTGCATGCCGAAAGCGCGCCCATAGCCGGCCACCAGCTGGCCGATCTTGCCATAGCCCCAGATGCCCAGCGTACGGCCTTTGAGCACCACCCCGAGGCCGTTCAGGAGCGGATTGATGGAAGCGGTCTGCCACAGGCCGTCTTTCAGATTGCTGGCATAGGGCACGATTTTGCGACTGGCGGCCATGATCAGCGCCCAGGTCAGCTCGGCCGGCGCGGTGGGTGAACCCACCCCTTCGGCAATCGCAATGCCCAGCTCGGTGGCAGCGGCCACATCGACATGGCCGGCCAGTTTGCCGGTCTGGGAAATCACCTTCAGATTCGGTAATTTCGCCAGCAAAGGGCGGGTCAGCGCGGTGCGTTCACGGATCAGCACCAGCGCATCGTAGGGCGCCAGCCGGAGCGCCAGCTGGCCCAGTCCGCGGCTGGAATTGTTGAACACTTTGACCTCGTGATCGCGCAACAAATTGAAGCAGGCGAGGCTCGAGGTTGCGTTCTGGTAATCATCTAAAATTGCGATTTTCATGGTAGATGCGCGAATTTAACAGGAATTTCGTAGGGAAATAACAGGCTGGGCAGAAAGCTGAATAGCCTACTACTTTAGTCAACTTATTCTCCTACATTTTTGTCTGAAACAGCGATAGTCGGGTGTACAATCGCCGGAAAAATAACAGAGCCCCACCATCATACAGGGCTGTGCACCCGTGTGGATCGGGTGCTTTCCGACAAGACCGCCGTATCCGCCGACCCATACCGTATGGGCTTCCGAGCGCAAGCCAAAAGCTGACGACGATCCTGCCGCGCAGGGACACAGAATTCTTAATTGGCATTGGAGGTACTATGAATCAACCCGTTATGGGTGGCGTTGCTGCATTGAACGTCCCAACTTACATCAAACAGCAGAAGCTGATTAACTGGGTCGCAGAAATCGCCGCCCTGACCAAACCAGCGCGGATCTACTGGTGCGACGGCTCGCAGGAAGAGTATGACCGCCTGTGCGCTGAAATGGTTGCCAGCGGCACCATGAAAAAGCTCAATCAGGCACTGCGTCCGAATTCCTATCTGGCCTGCTCCGATCCGAGCGACGTGGCCCGTGTGGAAGACCGCACCTTCATCTGCTCGGCAAGCAAGGAAGAAGCTGGCCCGACCAATAACTGGATGGCGCCGGGCGAAATGCGCGCGACCCTGAACCCGCTGTTCGACGGCTGTATGGCTGGCCGCACCATGTATGTGGTGCCATTCTCGATGGGCCCGCTGGGTTCGCCGATCGCCCACATCGGCGTGGAACTGTCGGATTCGCCTTACGTGGCCGTCAACATGCGCATCATGACCCGCATGGGCAAGGCCGTGTACGACGTGCTGGGCACCGATGGCGAGTTCGTGCCATGCGTGCACACCGTCGGCGCGCCGCTGACCGCCGGCCAGAAGGATGTGGCCTGGCCGTGCAACGCCACCAAATACATCGTGCACTTCCCCGAGACCCGCGAAATCTGGTCCTACGGTTCGGGCTACGGCGGCAATGCACTGCTGGGCAAAAAATGCTTCGCACTGCGTATCGCCTCGAACATGGGCCATCAGCAGGCACAGGCCGACGGCATGGGCTGGCTGGCCGAACACATGCTGATTCTCGGCGTGGAATCGCCAGAAGGCAAAAAACACTATGTGGCAGCGGCCTTCCCTTCGGCTTGCGGCAAAACCAACTTCGCCATGCTGATTCCGCCAGCGACCTTCAAGGGCTGGAAAATCACCACCATCGGCGACGATATCGCGTGGATCAAACCGGGCGCCGATGGCCGTCTGTATGCGATCAATCCGGAAGCCGGTTATTTCGGCGTGGCACCGGGCACCAACACCCGCACCAACTCCAACTGCATGGCCTCGCTGGGCGAGAACACCATCTTCACCAACGTCGCGCTGACCGACGATGGCGACATCTGGTGGGAAGGTCTGACCAAGGAAGCCCCGGCGCACCTGATCGACTGGCAAGGCAAGGACTGGACGCCTGCCTCGGGCACCAAAGCAGCCCACCCGAATGCCCGCTTCACCGTTGCTGCCACCCAGAATCCAGTGATCGATCCAGCTTGGGACGATCCGGCTGGTGTCCCAATTTCGGCCTTCATTTTTGGTGGCCGTC
>JAIELO010000182.1 GCA_019752915.1 Burkholderiaceae bacterium | reverse complement strand
CGCTCAATGGTTGGGACTGGGTGCGATGCATCGCGACTCCGATAGAAAACTGCGTGGGGGAGATGGGAGGGGGATGGCGCGACCGGATAGGTCGCAGCGTACGCACTAGATTCCACCGAGGAACTGCTGGGGAGCCGGATCTGGGCGATCCGCTTAAATGATCAAAAGCCTTCTTACTGAAACAATAAAAATTCCCGACCGATCACGTCGCCATTAACAAATAAACATCAGCCAGCGCGACGCAACACCCACGCGACACAGTCTACGCCTATTTCTCGAGAGAAAGTTAATTAAGATGAATTGGTCGCGCGCGCCCGCGCGGCGATTGCGGCACAATTGCGCCGTCACGGCCTGTTCCGCAGTGCTTGTTGACGCCAGAGCTTGCCCTTGCTCCCCCGCAAAATCCGGCTAAATCGCCGCTGTTTGAAAAGATTCGTGTCGATTTCGGGCAGCTTCATTTAAAATAGCGCTATTGCGCGATGTCGAGATGAAAATTTTTCAACATTTTCCCCTGTCGGCGCCGCTCCGCTCTTTAATTCACTCTTGACTCTATCGTGCTGCCGGGCAGGCTCTCGCCCCCGCTGGGCGTTAGCGTTCTTTTAACGGAAAAAGCTTAACATGCACCCAATGCTCAACACGGCGGTGAAGGCCGCCCGCCGCGCCGCCGCTGTCATCAACCGCGCTTCCTTCGATCTCGATCGCCTGATCGTCAACGAAAAAAATCACAAGGATTTCGTCACCGACGTCGATCAGGCCGCCGAGCAGGCGATCATCGAGGTGCTGTCCAAAGCCTATCCGGATCACGCTTTCCTGGCCGAAGAGTCGGGTGCCTCGGCGAATGCCCACGACGAGAGTGAATACACCTGGATCATCGACCCGCTCGATGGCACCACCAACTTCATGCACGGTTTCCCCCAGTACTCGATTTCGATCGCCCTGGCGCAGCGCGGCGTGATCACCCAGGCGGTGGTCTACGATCCGGTGCGCAATGACCTGTTTACCGCCACCAAAGGTGCCGGTGCCTATCTGAATGACAAACGTATCCGCGTCACCAAGCTGGACCGCATCGCCAACGCCCTGCTGTCGACCGGTTATGTCGCCGGCAACGCCAAAGCACTCGACGAATACCTGAAAATGTACGGCATCATGGCCGAACGTTGCCACGGCGTACGCCGTCCCGGCAGTGCTGCACTGGATCTGGCCTATGTCGCTTCGGGCCGTCTGGACGGTTTCTACGAAAAAGGCCTGAAGCCTTGGGATATCGCTGCCGGCGCCCTGCTGGTGACGGAATCGGGCGGTATCGTTGGCGAGTTCAACGGTGAATCCGACTACCTGTACAAAGGCGACATCATCGCGGCCAGCCCGAAAGTATTCGGCCAGATGGTCAGCCTGCTGACCCCGTTCCATACGCCAGCGGCTGCCTAAGCCCCTGCTGCGTAACACCTGCTTCAGCGGCCGGCGTCGCACCTGACGCCCCTGCCGAGACGGGCCTGACGCACTTGTTACAAAAAAAGGGAGCGAATGCTCCCTTTTTCATTTCCGCATTGAAACATATTCGGAATGAAGCTGTTATACTGACCGCTGCGGCCCCCCTGACCAGTCCTTGCGCCGCAGTACCATCCACACCGATTGCCTGCGACTGGCGCCATGATCTGGCGACAGGCCTATCTTCACTTAGAGTTCCCATGTCCTTTACCTCCCTCGGTTTGTCCGACGCGATTGTCCGTGCTGTTACTGAAGCCGGCTATACCACGCCTACTCCCATCCAGCAGCAAGCGATTCCTGCCGTGCTGCAAGGCGGCGACCTGCTGGCCGGCGCACAGACCGGTACCGGCAAGACTGCCGGCTTTACCCTGCCGATTCTGCACCGTCTGTCGACCGACGCGCGCGGCACCGCCCTGACCAGCAACAGCTCGCCGCGTCCGATTCGCGCCCTGATCCTGACCCCGACCCGCGAACTGGCGGCACAGGTCGAAGAAAGCGTGCGCATCTACGGCAAATACACCAAGCTCAACTCCACCGTGATTTTCGGCGGCGTGGGCATTAACCCGCAGATCAAACAGCTCAAGCATGGCGTCGACATTCTGGTCGCCACCCCGGGCCGTCTGCTCGACCACATGGAACAGCGTACCGTCAATCTGGATCAGGTCGAAATCCTGATCCTCGACGAAGCGGACCGCATGCTCGACATGGGCTTCATCCGCGACATCCGCAAAGTGCTGGCAGCGTTGCCGGCCAAGCGCCAGAACCTGCTGTTCTCGGCCACTTTCTCGGACGACATCAAGGCACTGGCCGATGGCCTGCTGAACAAGCCTGCCACCATCGAAGTGGCGCGTCGCAATTCGACGGTCGAAATCATTGCCCAGAAAATCCACCCGGTGGACCGCGACAAAAAGCATCCGATGCTGTCCTACCTGATCAAGACCAACAACTGGAGCCAGGTGCTGGTGTTTACCCGCACCAAGCACGGCGCCAACAAGCTGGTGGACCAGCTCGGCGCTGACGGCATCGGCGCGATGGCGATCCACGGCAACAAGAGCCAGTCGGCACGTACCCGCGCCCTGTCGGACTTCAAAGATGGCACGCTGCAAGTACTGGTCGCCACCGACATCGCTGCACGCGGTATCGACATCGACCAGTTGCCGCACGTGGTCAACTACGACCTGCCGAACGTACCGGAAGATTATGTGCACCGCATCGGCCGTACCGGCCGCGCTGGCGCAACGGGCGAAGC
>JAIELO010000111.1 GCA_019752915.1 Burkholderiaceae bacterium | reverse complement strand
TCAGTGCGTCTGCCGAACCATGTGAGTCAAACTACTGCCTGCCAAACATTAGTGTCTGCGTAACAGAATTCTGTACAGCCTGCGATTATAACGATGTTTTAAGGCGGGAGCAACTATAATCATGCCCCATGAACCTGCTTAAAACTCTTGCCGCCATTTCCAGCATGACGATGCTGTCCCGCGTAACCGGATTATTGCGTGAAACGCTGTTCGCCCGCGCCTTCGGCGCCGGTGCCTACACCGACGCGTTCATCGTCGCGTTCCGCATTCCCAACTTGCTACGCCGCCTGTTTGCCGAAGGGGCATTTTCCCAGGCTTTCGTGCCGATTCTATCAGAGTACAAGAATCAGCACGGGCAGGAAGCCTCCAAGAAACTGGTCGACCACGTCGCCAATACGCTGGTCTGGGCCACCCTGCTCGTCAGCGCTATCGGCATCCTCGGCGCGCCCCTGTTTGTTTACTTGATTGCAGCAGGGCTGGACAAACAGCCGGGCGCCTTCGATGCGGCCGTCTGGATGACGCGCCTGATGTTCCCTTATATTAGCTTCATGGCCTTTGTAGCGCTCGCTGGCGGCGTCCTGAATACCTGGCGCGAGTTCAAGATCCCCGCCTTCACGCCGGTACTGCTGAACCTGTCGTTCATTTCTGCCTCGCTGTTTTTGCAATCGCATCTGGAACAGCCGATCTACGCAATGGCCATCGCCGTCTTTATAGGCGGCATCCTGCAGGTCGCGCTGCAAGTGCCGGCCCTGGTCAAGATCGGCATGCTGCCCACCCTGTCCTGGAACCCCGCAGCGGGTCTGAGCGATCCCGGCGTGCGCCGCGTACTGAAGAAGATGGGCCCTGCCGTATTTGCCGTCTCGGCAGCACAGATCAGCCTGATGATTAACACCAGCATCGCCTCGCGTCTGGCCGAAGGCAGCATTTCATGGCTCTCATATGCCGACCGACTGATGGAGTTCCCGACGGCGCTGCTGGGCGTGGCACTGGGCACCATCCTGCTGCCCAGCCTCTCCAAAGCCCAGTCCGATGGCGATCCACAGGAATACTCCGATTTGCTGGACTGGGGCCTGCGCCTGACCTTCCTGCTGGCCCTGCCTGCAGCGGTGGGACTGGCCATGCTGGCCGAGCCACTGATCGCCACCCTGTTCCACTACGGAAAATTTACTGCCGAAGCAGCGACCCAGTCAGCCCGTCCACTGATTGCCTATAGCGCCGGCCTACTGGGGATTATTCTGGTGAAAACGCTGGCACCAGCCTTTTACGCCCGTCAGGACATCCGCACCCCCGTCAAGATCGCCACCGGGGTACTGATAGCGACGCAGTTGATGAACTGGCTGTTCGTGCCGTATCTGCAGGTGGCCGGACTGGCGCTGTCGATCGGTCTGGGCGCCTGTATCAACGCCGGCTTCCTGTTTGCGGGCTTGCGCACACGTGGTATCTACACCCCCAAGCCGGGCTGGCCACTGTTCTGCCTCAAGCTGGTGATCGCCTGCATTGCGATGGGTGGCGCCGCCTGGCTGGGCGCGCATCAGATTGACTGGCTGGGCATGCAACATCACACCCTGCTGCGCATTGGCGCGCTGCTGCTGGTGATTGGCACTTGCGCGGTTGTGTATTTTGCAGTGCTGCTGGGTTTGGGCTTCCGCGTGCGTGATTTCAAACGTAGTGCGCGCTAACCGACGCCCCACAATGAAATACGATTTACCGGAATGCATGATTGTTCGCCATGGATCACCACTGGCGAACATCAGTTAGCTTAGAATTACTAACCAAGATTACCCATACAATTTAAGGGGATTTCACCGGCCCCGCAGTTCGTTCCCGTAAAGGAAGCAGCAATGAAAATCCTGATTACCGGAGGTACCGGCTACATCGGCTCTCATACATGCGTTGAACTACTGCGCGCTGGTCATTCAATCACCATCGTCGACGACCTATCCAACAGTGAAGCTTTTGTCACTGAGCGTCTAGCACAGATCAGCGGGCAGACCATCGACTTCATCAAGGCCGACATACGCGATCGCGACCTTATGCGTGAAGTTTTCCGTACCCGTAAGATCGACGCAGTCACCCACTTCGCCGGCCTGAAATCCGTTGGCGAGTCGGTAAGTCAGCCACTGCACTACTACGACGTCAACGTCTACGGCACGATCGTGCTACTCCAGACGATGGCGGAATTTGGCGTCGAGCGCTTGATTTTCAGCTCCTCCGCCACTGTCTACGGCGATCCGGAGTCTGTTCCGATCGACGAAGAGGCACCACTGCGCACCACCAATCCCTACGGCGCGTCAAAACTCATGATTGAAAATATTCTTCGTGATCAGTGTCGTGCAATGCCATCATGGAGTGTTGTACTACTCAGATACTTCAATCCCGTAGGCGCGCATGAAAGCGGTCTTATCGGAGAAAATCCACGCGGCACGCCCAATAATCTGGTCCCCTATATCGCACAAGTGGCGGAAGGTCGGCGTGAGCAGTTGACAGTCTATGGCAACGACTATCCGACGCCTGATGGTACCGGCATGCGCGACTATATTCACGTGGTAGACCTCGCCATCGGACATGTCAAAGCAGTGGAAAAACTGGCTAGCAGTCGCGGAGTCCTGACGTATAACCTCGGGACAGGCGTGGCCAGCAGTGTGCTGGAAATGTTGCGCGCCTTTGAGCAGGCATGCGGAAAGACCATACCGTACAAAATCCACTCCCGCCGCCCCGGCGATATCGCCATTTGCT
>JAIELO010000189.1 GCA_019752915.1 Burkholderiaceae bacterium | reverse complement strand
CTGATACGGTGCTTGCCGGTCCAACTGCTGCCAGCGGCCAGCAGTTGCTGGTCGATGCGGGCCGGTTCGATACACACGAAACGCCGATATTCTTCATCGGCCAGATCGGTAAGCGCTGCGGCATCTTCCTGTCCCGGATTCCATACCACCCAGTTATCAAAGCCTTGCTGCTCGAGGCGCAGCGTGCTGCTGGCCGTGTTCAGCGTCAGCGTGGGCGTGGCGTCATACAGGCGGTCATGCTTGGCGGTGAAGTGCAGGGCAGGATGGTTCTGGGTGGCCGTTTGCAGATGATGATCGGTATAGCGCTGGCCTTGCAGGCCACTGATGCTGGTCGCCGATAACTGGCCTACTTCGTAATAGGTATGCAGTGCGACGCCGAAGGCGAAGGCTTCGCCAGCGTTGTTCTGCACCGTGAAGCTGGCATCGAGCGCATCGCCTTGCAGGGTGTAGCGCAGGGTCAGGGCAAACGCATGTGGCCAGCTCTGGGCATGTTCGGCACTCAGGTCGTGCTGGTTCAGGTGCAGTTCCACGAAGGACTGACCGCCATCGCCGCCACTGGCGCCGACGCGCCACTGACTGACGCGGGCAAAGCCGTGGCGCAGGCCGGCGCCGCGCACATTAAATTGCGGGAAAATCACCGGCACGCCGCCACGGATCGCTTTGCTGCCATCGAGCGGGGTCTGGCTGCTGACGAACAGGCGTTCGGTACCGTCGCCGGTTTTCCATGACAGCAGGTGGGCGCCAAACAGTGACACCGTGATTTGGGCGCCATCGGCCGCCGTGATCTGCACTGCAGGCAGTGCGCCATATTCCGTCATCGTTACTACTGCCATGTGGGTTCCGTGTAGTGTTGGTCAGTCAGGTAAAACTTCAGTTCAGTAAAGTCACTCAAGCCAGCCGGCTTTTCGCCAGTGGCGGGTTCTTGGCAAAATAGCGGCGGATGCCTTTGACGATGGCTTCGGCCAGCTGGTTCTGATAGCCCTCGTCGAGCAGTTTGGCTTCCTCTTCCGGATTCGAAATGAAGGCTGTTTCGATCAGGATGGAAGGAATGTCCGGCGCTTTCAGCACCGCGAAGCCGGCCTGCTCGACCGAGCCTTTGTGCAGCCGGTTGATGCCGCCAATTTCGCCCAGTACGGATTTGCCGAGTTTGAGCGAATCGTTAATCTGTGCGGTGGTGGACAGGTCGATCAGCACACTGGCCAGCTGGCGGTCGTGGCTGCGCACGTTGACCCCACCAATCGTGTCGGCCAGATTTTCCTTGTCCGCCAGCCAGCGCGCCGCCGTCGAGCTGGCGCCTTTTTCCGACAGTACGAACACTGACGAGCCGCGTGCACTCGATTGTACAAAAGCGTCGGCATGGATCGAGACAAACAGGTCGGCCTGCACTTTGCGGGCTTTCTCTACCCGCGTACCGAGTGGCACGAAGTAGTCGCCGTCGCGCGTCAGCATCACGCGCATATTGGGGATTTCCTCGATACGAGTTTTGAGGCGCTTGGCAATCGCCAGCACGATGTCTTTTTCGCGGCTGCCGTTCTTGCCGGACGCGCCGGGATCTTCGCCGCCATGGCCGGGGTCGAGCACCACGGTCAGCATGCGTACCAGCTTGCCGTTGTGGTCACGTTTGTCGGCGACTTTGGTGGGCAATTCCTGCGTCTTGTCTTGCGTCTTGTCCTGCCCCTTGCTGTCGGCTTCTGGCTTGGGCGTTTCGAGCGGCGTAGCCGGCGTTTCGACTGGCACTGCTTTGCCGCCGCTCGCGTTACTGCTGTCCACTTTGGCGGTTTTGCCGTCGTTGGACCAGTCGCCTTTTTCGATCATCGCGGCAATCGGATCGGCTTCCTTGACCGGATACAGATCGAAAATCAGGCGGTGCTTATAGTTACCGGCTGGCGCCAGCGTGAACACCTGCGGGCGCACTTCTTCTTTCAGATCGAACACCAGCCGTACCACGTTGGGACGATTCTGGCCGACCCGCACCTGTTTGATGTAGGGGTCATTCGACTGGATTTTGGCGACCAGACTTTTCAGCGTCGGGTTCAGTTCCAGCCCTTCGATCTCGACCACCATGCGTTCAGGGTCTTTCACCATGAAGTGGGTGGCTTTGAGCACGGCATCGTTTTCCAGCGTGACGCGGGTATAGTCTTCCGCCGGCCAGACCCGCACGGCCAGAATCTGCGCCGCCATGGCGCGCACCGGTGCCAGCACCGACAGCAGCAGGGTGGCCCCGGCTTTGAGTATGGTGCGGCGGGTGAGTGGCGAAGCGCTCACAGATTGGGGGCGAATTTCAGACGTTGCAGGCATGAGTGTCCAGCGGGGGTGGATGCCCGTAATTCTACATCACGACCCAGTCTGCCCACGGCCACGTTCAGGGTGACGTCGAGATCGGCGGCCGGCAGCACGCCATCAGCCTTTTCCGGCCATTCGACGATGCAGACGTTGATCCCGTTGAAATCTTCGCGGAAGCCGGCATCGAGAAACTCTTCCGGGCTGCCCATGCGGTACAGATCGTAGTGGATCACGCTCAGCGGCTGGCCGGCCAGCGTCACCGCATACGGCTCGCTGAGCGTATAGGTCGGGCTTTTCACCGTGCCGACATGGCCGGCCGCGTGCAGCAAGGCACGCGTCAGGGCGGTTTTGCCGGCACCCAGATCACCATGCAGGTAGATCACCAGGCCGGGCGCGATGGCATGCGCCAGCGCGGCGCCTAGCGCGGCAGTAGCGGCTTCGTCGTGGAGATGGGCT
>JAIELO010000003.1 GCA_019752915.1 Burkholderiaceae bacterium | reverse complement strand
ATGGTGGGCAAGAATCTGATCGAACTGAAAGACATCGACGGCAAGGCCTTCGTCAAGGAGCGCGTCGAGATGGGTAAAGCCAAAGGTACCTTCTGGCAGGACTACAAATTCACTAATCCGGAAACCAAGAAGATCGAGCCCAAGCAGATGTATTGCGAAAAGCTCAATGACACCGTGGTGTGTGGCGGCATTTACCTGTGATGGTGTAAGCCCGCGCGCCGCAGAGCAGCGCGGCGTGCTTTGATTGGGATGGATAGATCTTGAAAATCGCACATAAATTGCTGGTCGTGCCAGCAGCGGCGCTCGCCTGTCTGATGTTTCTTGGTGCCGTATCGTATTTCTCTATGCAGGACAACGAACACCGCATTCAGCAACTGAAAGATAGCACCTTTGTCGCACTACGCACGGCGAGTCAGCAAAGCAATGTGCTCGGTCAAATTCATTCCAGTAGTTACGCCAAGATCGCGATTGCCGGCAGTCTGACGGAAGCCGAATTGGAAAGTTTCGGCAAGCGTACGACGGCCGAGCTCGATAAGGTGGGTCAAGAGCTGGGCCGCCTGAAAGATATGGAGGGCGCCAGTGCCGCAGCGCAGGCCTTGCCGATGCTGGCGGCGTATCGCGCCAGTGTGGCGCAGGCGCTGGACCTGGCCTCGATGGATGCGAATACCGGGGTGGCGGCCATGCAGGGCGCCGATGGCCAGTACCAGAAGATGCGCACGCTGCTGGAACAGGTGGTGAGCAGCCTGAATCAGCAAACCGAGACTGCCCTGCAGGAATCCAAAGCTTCGAATGGTGGCGCGGTCTGGATCATTCTGATCGCGATGGGTGTTAGTTCGCTGGTGTTGCTGGCGCTGACGGGCATGATTACCCGTGCTGTACTGCACCCGATCGCCGATGCCTGCGCGGCCGCCGAGCGGCTCGCGGCCGGCGATCTGGCCACGCCGGTGGCCATGCACCGTGATGATGAGATGGGTGCGCTGGCGCGTGCCTTCGGCACGGTGATCGACAACTGGACTCACCTGCTGACGGATATCCGCACCGCGGGTCATACCATCACGCAGGAAGCAGGAGAAATTGCGCAAGGCAATGCCGATCTGTCGGCCCGTACCGAGTCGCAAGCCAGTTCGCTGGAAGAGACCGCTGCTTCCATGCACGAGCTAACCAACACCGTGCGCGAAAACGCCGAGCATGCCCAGCAGGCCAACCAGCTGGTGGTGTCGGCCTCGGATGTGGCGGTGCAGGGCGGTCATGTGATGGAGCAGATGGTGCAGACCATGGCCTCCATACAGGCCAGTTCGGCGCGCGTGGTGGACATTATTTCGCTGATCGATTCGATCGCCTTCCAGACCAATATTCTGGCGCTGAATGCCGCCGTGGAAGCGGCCCGTGCCGGTGAGCAGGGGCGCGGCTTTGCCGTGGTGGCGACTGAAGTGCGCGGGCTGGCGCAGCGCTCGGCGCAGGCAGCACGCGAGATCAAAGGCTTGATTGAAGACTCGGTGGCCAAGGTCGAAACCGGCAGCCAGCTGGCCGACACAGCCGGTCAGACCATGAGCAATATTGTCACCTCGGTGCGCCACGTAACGGAGATCATGAACGATATCAGCGTCGCCAGCCGGCGCCAGACGCAGGGCATCGAAGAGGTCAACAGCGCGATCACGGAAATGGATGACCTGACTCAGCGGAATGCGGCGCTGGTCGAAGAGGCTGCCGCTGCGGCGCAGAGTATGCGCGAGCAGGCCAATGAGTTGCTCACTGCCGTGAGTAGCTTCCAGTTGCCCGTGGCAGCGGCACGTACCGAGCCGGTGGAACAGCGTGTCGGACTGGCACAGGCCCAGCAGGAGCGTCGAGGTCAGAGCCGGGGCGGCAAGCGGCTGGTGCTGGCCAAGTCCTGAACCGTCAGGGGCCATCTGCCAGAATTCAATCAGTGCTGCGCCGGAGCCGGTAGAATGCATGCTTTCCAGCTGGGAGTATGCCGTGAGCAACACCGAAGACCGTTTTATCGACATTGAAATCAAACTGGCTCACCAGGAACATCTGGTGGAGTCGCTGGGCCAGCGCATCTACGAACAGCAACAGCAAATCGACAAGCTCGAGCAGATGTGTAATCTGCTGGTGCAGCATGTGCGCGATCAGGCGCGCAACAACAGCGGTGCGCCACTGGCGCACGAACCACCACCGCACTATTGAAGTCCGGATTGACGCCGGTATTGAGACCTGTATGACAGCGCGGCCCGTCTGCCTAGTACGGCGCGGGCCCGCTGCGCTTTAGGCGAGAACTGCGCGCAGTGCTTCCACCAGCAGCGCGTGGTCTTCGGCCTGTCGCAGACCCGACACGGCGGCTGTGCCAATCATGCCGGTGTCGCGTAGCAGGATCGGGAACGCGCCACCGAAAGCGGCATATTCCGTCGGCGGTAAATGTTTTTGCTGGTCAAATGCGACATCGCGCTGGCGGTAATCGCAGCCCACTGCATACGAGCTGCGGCCAAAGCGCAACACCACATTGCTTTTGCGTCGTATCCAGTCAGCCTGATCGGCCGTGCAGCCCTGCATGGCATGCGCGAACAGCAGCTTGCCATTGACGCTGATCTGCACCGTCACGTGCTTGCCCTTCTGGCGCGCCAGTTCGATCACTTTCAGCCCCAGCGCGAGCGCCGTTTCGCTGCTAAAAGTGGTAAATTGCAGTTCGTTTTCTTGCTGCGTCAGGGTTGCGAGCAGCTCGACATCGTTTTCCATCGTACCTTCCT
>JAIELO010000059.1 GCA_019752915.1 Burkholderiaceae bacterium | reverse complement strand
TAGTTTTTTCAATTCATTTTATGTTCCATCGCCTGCGCCAAGACATCAACAGCATCATCGAACGCGATCCTGCAGCCCGTAACGGCTGGGAGGTGCTGACCTGTTACCCCGGCCTGCAGGCCATCGTGATGCATCGCTGGGCATACTGGTGCTGGCATCACGGCATGAAATGGCTGGGGCGTTTCATCTCCTATCTGGCGCGCATCATCACCGGCATCGAGATTCATCCCGGTGCGCAGATTGGCGAGCGGGTCTTCATTGACCACGGTTTCGGCGTGGTGATCGGTGAAACCGCCATCGTCGGCGATGACTGCACCATCTATCAGGGCGTGACGCTGGGCGGCACGTCGCTGCATACCGGTAGCAAACGCCATCCAACGCTGGAACGCGGCGTGATCGTGGGCGCCGGTGCGCAAGTGCTGGGCGCCTTCACGGTAGGCGAATATGCCAAGGTCGGCTCGAACGCGGTGCTGCTGAAACCGGTACCGGCCGGTGCCACGGCAGTCGGCAATCCTGCCCACATCGTGCAGAAAGACGTGACGGTCAGTTCCACGGCGCAGCTGTTCAGCGCTTATGGCGTGACGCCGAATGGCGATGATCCGCTGTCCAAGGCGCTGCATGGTCTGATCAATCACGCGCTGACGCAGGAGCAGCAGATCGAACGGATTCTGGCAACCCTGAAAGCGGCCGGTTTGCAGTGTCAGGGGCTGGCCGAATGTGATAAATTGAATTCCGACCAACTCAACAAGCTCGTCGAATAAGGAGTGGCTATGGAATTGTCGCCTGATGGCGTGGAACTGCTGGACCCTTACGAAATCCGCGTACTGGCCGTGCTGGCCGAAAAAGAGGCGCTGACGCCGGATAACTATCCGTTGTCGCTGAATGCGCTGGTGAATGGCTGTAATCAATTGTCCAGCCGTGATCCGGTGATGGCGCTGTCGGAAGAGATGGTGTCCGAAGTGCTGCAACGACTGATGCAGCACAAATACGTCAACGGCATCACGCAGGCCGGGGCGCGCGTCACCAAATACGAACACCGCATGCGCATCAAGTGGTCGCTGGAGCAGGACAAGCTGGCCGTGCTGACCATGCTGATGCTGCGCGGTCTGCAGACGGCCGGCGAAATCCGCAACCGCTGCGGGCGTTTGCACGATTTCAAAACCGTGGCCGATGTCGAGCAGGCGCTGCAATTTTTGATCGATAAATATCCGCCGCTAGTGGCGCGTCTGGCGCTGGCACCCGGTACCAAGGAGCCGCGTTACGGTCACTTGCTGGCGGGCGATGCGGCACTGGCCCGTGAAGAAACCGCGGCCAGTCTGGGCGGTACGGTGGCTAGTAGCGGTCAGGGTGGCCGCGTGGCGGCACTGGAACAGGAAGTGCAGCAACTACGCCAGCAGTTCGAGGAACTCAGCGCACAGTTTGCCGAATTCCGTCGCCAGTTCGAATAGTCTCTTCAATGCACGGACAGCACGGCGCGCACGCTGCTGTCCAGTTCATCACGGTCGATGTAGCCGATCAGGCTGGCATCGGCCGCCACCAGCTTCTTCACCGCTTCGCTATCTGCCACCGCTACCGGTGGCTGGGCACGTCCCGTAAATAACATCCGCGCCCAGTGGGCATTCATCTGTGCCGGTCCTTTGCCGGTGGTCTTGCGATAGAAACTATCGCGGATACTGGCGCCTTCCTGCTGGTCTAAGGGCACGGCTTTACTGCCATTCGGGAAATCGGCACTCTTGCCGAGGAACAGGTCACTGGCCTGTTCGGCGCTGAGTGCGCGCAGCGGATTTTTTGCCGACACGATGACGATGATTTCGGCCTGCGCCGATAAACTGGCGAGTAGCAATAACAGGGGGATGGCAAGCTGACGGTTCATGGCGTGCCCTCCCTAGAACACGAAATCAGTCAGCAGACTGATGACGTTGAAGTGTCCGCCCTGACGGGTGCCGGGGGCGATATTCTGCAGGGTACCGAACGAGTTGTCGTTGAGGCGGATGTGATCCCACTGGAATTTGATGTCGATATTGCGCCGCACGTCCCAGCGCACCCCGCTACTGTAGCTGTGCTGACCGACCGGTGCCACGCCGGTTTCGGACAGCGGGCATAAAGCGGCCACTGTGACATAGGGCGAGAAGTCGCCGAGTCGCACGCCGGTGTTCAGATACCACGCAGCGCGGGTAATTTTCAGTTTGCTGGCGTTGTAGTTGATGGCCTTGACCCATTCGGCGGACGCGAACCACGGTCCCGGATCGTAGCTCGCGCCGAGCGACATGAATTTTCCCAGCGGCGGATTCTGATTATCCACCCGGCGTTGCTGGTAGGCGGCGTGCAGCGTGAACGGGCCGTGCTCGAAACGTTCGAACAGACCGGCGACGTCGGTGGAATGGACGTTGATGGAGCGGGTGTTGGTGACGGTGCGCTGGCCATACAGCACGGTAAAGCTGTTGACGAAATCCTCGCCGCTATAGCGATAGGTCGCATCGATGCCGTCGCTGTCGCGCAAGGCCAGCAGGCGGTAGACTTCCGTCGGCGGTCGCGCCGTCAGGTTGCTGTAGCCGATCTTGCGCGAATCGGATGCCATGAAACTGTCGAGCGCAATCCTGCCGACCCGCACGCTCAGCGCGGGCGTGACGGCGTAGCGCAGATTGGCCCAGTTGACCATCGGCGTGTAGGTGCCATCCCAGCGGTACTCGCTGACTACCTGCAGCACTGCGGAAAGGCTGGGGCTGAGGTTGGCGGTCAGTTGCAGGC
>JAIELO010000366.1 GCA_019752915.1 Burkholderiaceae bacterium | reverse complement strand
TGCCGCCTTTCAGATCGACCAGTGCAGCGGGCTGGATCTTGGTATCTTTGGACGAGAACAAGGAACAACCGGCCAACATCGTCAGCAAGCTTGCAGCAATAACTTTTTCGGTAATACGCATATTTCAACCTTGATCTGAGCGCGCCGCCGTCAGCGGCGCTGAAACATTAAGCTGCGTCTTTAGCGGCTGGCACGGAGCCGCCGATGGCTTCGAATTTCAGCTGGATCAGCTGGCGACCCGGCGCTTTCTTGTCGGTCGCATCGAGCGCTGCCTGATAGGCGGTGCGCGCTTCGGCCAGTTTGTTCTGGGCCACCAGAATGTCACCTTTACGGTCCGCCACCGCGCCGGCAAACTGCGCAGGCACTTCGCCAGCCAGTACTTTCAGCGCTTCGTCATAGGCTTTTTCATCCAGCAGCAGGCCGGCCAGACGCACTTGTGCGACGGCCTTGAAATCTTCACCACCATGCTCGATCGCCCATTGCAGCTGGGCCTTGGCCGATTTCACATCGCTGGCATCGAAGCTGCTCTTGGCCGCTACCAGTGCGCTCATGGGCGCGTAGGCGGTGCTTCCAAATTTGCTTTCCATGTCGCCAGCGGCGCGCAGCACCTTGGCATTGTCTTTGGCATCGACGGCCGAGGTCAGTTCGTCATACAGCGCGGCAGCCTGGGTTGCCTGATTGCGCTGATAGTAGTTCCAGCCGTTGAAACCGGAATACGCCGCCAGACCGGCAATTACCACCCACGAGGTCAGATTGCCGTACTTTTCCCACCAAGCTTTGAGGGAAGCAATTTGTTCTTGTTCTTCGAGATCGTATGCCATGTCAGTGTGTCTGCTAGTTATAAGGGTTATTGAAAATGAACCGGGCTTGCAAAATTTAGTAAAACTTGGTGATGCTCAGTGATGCTTAGTGATCGCAGTTCTCATCGTGTACGTGGTGGTGATGATCGCCGCTTTCGGTAATCTGGTCCACCACGAAATCCACCACATCATCGAACGGCACAGTCGCCTGTTGCTGCTCGCCTTCCGCGGCGCGCATGGCTTTCACGGCGGCGCTATGGTTCTGCACTTCGTCTTCACCGATGATCACGGCAAACGATGCGCCGCTGCCATCGGCCTTTTTCATTTGCGACTTGAAGCTACCGGCACCGGCAGCGGTCGAACCGTGCATGATGACGTCCAGACCGGCGTCGCGCAGACGCTCGCCCAGCACGAAGGCTTGCAGCTGCGCTGCTTCGCCCTGATGCACCAGATACACATCGCACTGGCTAGGCTGTTCCGGCTCGCCGGCTGCTTTCAGCAGTTCCAGCAGACGCTCGATACCCATCGCGAAACCGACCGCAGGGGTAGGCTTGCCGCCGAAGGATGCGATCAGCGGATCGTAACGACCACCGGCACACACCGTGCCCTGCGAGCCGAGTGCATCGGTGACCCATTCGAACACGGTGCGGTTGTAGTAGTCCAGACCACGCACCAGACGCGGGTTAATCACGTAAGGAATGTTGTTGTGGTCGAGGATCTTGCGCACGCCATTGAAGTGCGCCAGTGATTCTTCGCCCAGATAGTCGAGCAGCTTAGGCGCCTGATTGACCATCTCCTGCATGGCCGGATTTTTGGTATCCAGAATGCGCAGCGGATTGGCGTGCAGGCGGCGCTTGGCTTCGGCGTCGAGAATCTCTTCGTGCTTTTCCAGATAGGCGATCAGGTCGACGCGGTGGCGCGCACGCTCTTCCGCATCACCGATCGAGTTCAGTTCCAGACGGATGTTTTCCAGACCCAGATCGTCCCACAGGCGACGGCACATCATGATCATTTCCGCGTCTACGTCCGGGCCGCTGAAGCCGACCGCTTCGCAACCGAACTGGTAGAACTGGCGATAGCGGCCGCGCTGCGGACGCTCGTGACGGAACATCGGGCCCGTGTACCACAGGCGTTTCGGGCCTTCGTACACCAGATTGTGTTCGATCACGGCGCGCACGGCACCGGCAGTACCTTCCGGACGCAGAGTCAGCTGGTCGCCATTCATCGAATCGGTGAAGGAATACATTTCCTTTTCGACGATGTCGGTCACCGCGCCAATCGCGCGGGCGAACAATGCAGTGTTTTCCACGATCGGCGTGCGGATCTGCTGGAAGCCGTAGCTCTGCACCACCGACTGCGCGGTATTTTCAAACAGCTGCCACAGATGCGAATCGGTCGGCAGGATATCGTTCATGCCTTTGATGGCGACAATTTTTTCAGCTTTTTTTGGTTCGGACATTATTGATCTTCTTCGTGTTCATCAAGCCGCAACTGGCTTGCTGTAATGAGTCTTGACGTAATTCAGGACGATTTCCTGGAATTCTTCGACGATGCGTTCACCGCGCAGCGTGGCCACTTTGGCACCATCGACAAACACCGGCGCGGCTGGCGATTCGCCAGTACCGGGCAGGCTGATGCCGATGTTGGCATGCTTCGATTCACCGGGGCCGTTGACGATGCAACCCATCACGGCGACGTTCATGCCTTCCACACCCGGATAGGTTTTTTTCCACTCCGGCATTTGCTCGCGCAGGAAGGTCTGGATGTTGTCCGCCAGTTCCTGGAAGGTGGTCGAGGTGGTGCGACCGCAACCCGGGCAGGCAATTACCATCGGGGTGAATTTGCGCAGGCCCATGGTTTGCAGGATCTCCTGCCCCACCACCACTTCACGGCTACGGTCACCGCCCGGTTCAGGGGTGAGCGAAATGCGGATGGTGTCGCCTATGCCTTCCT
>JAIELO010000386.1 GCA_019752915.1 Burkholderiaceae bacterium | reverse complement strand
ACCAGTGTGATTGACGGCATCGCCTTCCAGACCAATATTCTGGCCTTGAATGCGGCCGTGGAAGCGGCCCGTGCCGGTGAACAGGGGCGTGGCTTTGCCGTCGTTGCCACCGAAGTGCGCAATCTGGCGCAGCGCTCGGCTGCAGCGGCCAAGGAGATCAAAGAACTGATCAACGAATCGGCCACCCGGATTGCCGATGGCAGTGCGCTGGCCAGCAATGCTGGCGAGACCATGGCGGAAATTGTCCAGCGTGTCGGACAGGTGAGCGCCATCATTGGCGCCATTAGTGAAGCGAGTACCCATCAGGAACAGGGAATCGAGCAGGTCAATGCGGCGATCTGCGAGATGGATGGCGTTACCCAGCAGAATGCAGCGCTGGTGGAACAGGCTGCTGCAGCCGCTCAGGGCATGCAGCAGCAGGCACGTGAACTGGCGCAACTGGTCGGTGAATTCCGCCTCGATACGGCCGAGACCAGTGCGGAATTACGGACCCGTGTGGTGCGACAAGCAGCCGGGCGCAGCAGCGCTACCCCGGCGTTACGACTGATCCGCCGCGCGGCCTGAGCCGCTGACTACATCTGATAGCTAGCCTGTAAGGAAATGCTGCGCCCCGGCATCGGAATATCGCCGGGCAAGGCCAGCCCCGGTGCGGGGCTAGGCTCGCGCACATCGGCATTGAAAGCATTGCGCAGCGCCAGCGTGTAATTCCATTGCTGGCGCCCGTAGCGGGTGGCCAGCGTCCAGTCGACACTGGTGTAATCGGCGACCGGAGTGCGCGCATCACCGGCCGCGCGGCGCCGGCCGGCGACCCGGTTCAATTGGGCGCCTAACTGGTAGTCTTCCAGCACAGTCCAGTCGGCACGGGTGACCAGATGGTGGCGCGGTGCGCCGCCAGCATCCTGATGATTGCGCAGGTCGATGGAATGCTGCCATGCATAACTGGCGTTCAATTGCAGCGCGCGATTCACCGCCCATTTGCTTTCCAGCTCGAGTCCGTGACCGCGCTGGTCTCCCAGATTGCCATAACGCGCGCCAGTGCCGGCCATGGTATTGGTGACTAGCCGGATCATGTCGTGCATATGGTAGTTGTAGGCACTCAGATTGACGCTGGCGTCGCTGCGCACCTGCCAGTTCAAGGCCAGTTCGGTGGTGGTATTGCGTTCCGGTTTCAGCAGCGGGTTGCCCAGCGCCACCGGATTGCTGATGCCGTAACTCTCCACAAAGGCGGGCGCGCGGAAGGCCCGACCGTACAGCAGCTTCACGGTCAGGTCGTAGGAGGCGTCCCAGACCAGGGCCAGACGCGGATTGGTGGTGCTGCCGAAGTCGGAATAGCGGTCATGGCGCAAGCCAGCAGTCAGATTCCAGTCCGTCGCCAGCTGCCACTCATCCTGCAGATAGGCGTAGTGGATGCGGCGTCGCTGCGGACGCAGGAAGGGCGTGCTATCGCTGGTTTCGATCACGCCGGGCAAGGGAATCGGCATACCATTGCTGGCGTAGTTGAAATTGCGGTATTCGCGGGTGCGGTACAGATCAATGTCATCGTGACCGGTGCCGAAGCGCACGCGATGCTGGCGCCAGCCGCTGTAGTCGAGATAGGCGCTAGCGCGGTAGGTGCGCTCCCAGGTTTCCGGCGCGCCGATCATGCCGTTCGGAAAACTGCCGGTCGGGTAGACCAGCCCGGCGGGCATCAGGTGGTACCAGACCGGCACTTCCTGTGAATATTGCTGACTGCTCAGGGTAGCGCCGGCCCCCCAGTCACGCCCCAGTTGCGCGTCGCTCCAGGTCAGGCTGCTGGTGATACGTTCGCTTTGCTGACGACCTTGCGGGTCCAGCGCCGAAGCGATGCCCAGGCCAGTGCCCATGTCATAGCGTTTTTTGTAGCCGAAACGGGCACGCCAGCTACCGCTCTGGAGCTCGAGATTGGCATCATTGGCCTTGTACTGGTTGTTACCGTGGCCGGGCGCCAGACTGGCATGGCTACCGAATAGCTGGTCGTTGCGGGTCTGTGCGTCGGCCGCGACCAGACGGCGACTCCCTTCGCTCTGGCCGTAACGCAGATAGGCTGCCACGGCGAGGGCGCCGTGGTTGCCTGCGTGCTGAAGCCACATATCGCCAGTGTTGAATGAGCCGGCGCGCACGCCGAATTCCGAGCCATTCAGATCGGCCGCACCCTTGGTGATGATGTTGATGACGCCGGCGAATGCATCCGAGCCATACAGGGCCGAACCGGGACCACGCAGCAGTTCGATGCGGGCGATATGCTCCACCGGATAGCCGCCCCAGATATTGCCTTTGTTGCCAATGTAAGCGGTGGTGATGGGGACCCCGTTCTGCAGCATCAGCACTTGCGGATTGGAGGTACTGACGATGCCGCGGATTACGTAAATCGGCGAATTGCTGTTGGGCATGCGATTAACATGCACGCCGGGCAGAGTTTCCAGTATCTGGTCCAGGTCGCTAGCGCCCATGGCGCGAATATCGGCGGCGGTGATGACGCTGGCAACGGCGGGGGCACGGCGCAGCGTATGCAAGCTCCCGGTGGCGATGCTGGTGCTGGCAGCGTCACTGTCAGCCAGTGCCAGTTCATCTTCCTCATACGGATTGGCCAGCACAGGCTGGCTGACGGCAAGCAGCGGCAGCGCGAGTGCCACGACCCTTTGCATTCGGCAGGCGCTCGGAAATTTCATGCTCGGGTCTCCTGATCCGTGGCGTGCTGGCAGCGATCGCAACGACGGATCTCAATATTGATGCTTA
>JAIELO010000038.1 GCA_019752915.1 Burkholderiaceae bacterium | reverse complement strand
CCGGTCATGATATTGGTTTCGAAGTTGGCATAGCCCCAGCGTGGCAACCAGCCACCCTGTTCACGGATTTTCAGCACCGAGTTAGCGATGTCACGCGCACGTGCGGGCTGCAGCAACGCCAGCATCTGGTTCTGTGCCCGATAGGTATCCCACAGCGAGAAGAATTCGTAGTAGGTCCAGTCACTGGCAGTGTGGACGGCGTTGTCATAACCGCGATAGCGGCCATCGGCGTCGTTGCCGGTGGTCGGTTGCAGCAACGTGTGATACAGCGCGGTGTAGAACACGGTGCGATCGTCGTTGCTACCACCTTCGATACGTACCCGGCCCAGCTCGCGCTGCCAGTTCGCTTGCGCCTGCGTGCGCATGGCATCGAAACTGACCGGACCTGCGCCCGCCATCCCCTCGGCCTGCAGGTTCACCCGCGCACCTTCGGCATCGACATGCGAGATGGCGCTAACCGCCGTCACGGCACGGCCATTTTTCAGGTCAAAACTCAGCCACATACCATGCGGACGAGCTTCGCCCTGCTGGCTCGGGCCCTTCACGCCGGCCTTGCCACCCTGATCGTCCCAGATACCGTGTGCCACGAAGGACTGGTCAAACACCATGCGGAACCAGGTGGTGTACTGCGCACCGCCACAGAAACTCTTGGTAGTCACCTTGCCTTCCACGGTGTGATCATCGATCACCCGCAAGGCGCTGCCGACGACCGCATGGCGTTCGTTGGCCTGACCAAGATTGATCAGCAGATGACCATTCGCGACACCCGTCGCGAACGTGTAGCGTTCGGCCGCCGCACGGGTCAGCGCCGTGGCTTCGGCCGTAATGCCGCCGTAGCTGGTCAGCTGAACCTTGTAATAGCCGGCCTGCCCGACTTCGCCCTCATGGCTGAATTCCGCCGCATAGCGTTTGTAGTCAAAGGTTTCAGCCTTGGCCGTATCGAAATCACCGCCGGCGCGGATGCTGCCCGTTACCGGCAGTACCGACACCTGACCACCCTGCTCCCAGCAACCGGCGCCGGAAAGGTAGGAATGGCCAAAGCCACGGATACGTGTGTCGCTATAACGCCAGCCAGCATAATGCTCGCCGCTGGGGCTAATCTGTATCATGCCGAACGGTGCGGAAGCACCGGGGAAGGTGTTGCCTTCGTCCTGCGTGCCGATGAAGGTATTCACCGGCATGCTGGCAGCAGCGCAGCTGCCCGCCAGCAGCAGACTCAGACTCAGACCTAGACTCAGACCTGACAGGCGACGCAATGGAGATAGAAGTGTCATGAACGGGTTCTCCGTCTAGCGCGCGGCTGGTGCAGCAGGCACGCTTGCTGCGGGCTTGGCAGCAGGGGTGGCAGGTAAGTGCAGCGGGTGCGCTTCGGTGTTAAAGGTCACGCCATCGAAATTGAGTGTGCTTTTCGGTGCAAACAGCAGATAGAAATACTTGAACGTCTCGGCAAACACAAAGCTCTCCATCGAGTCTTCCTGCTCCTTGCTACGGACGTCTTTCAGCGCAGCGTAACCCGCTTCGCTGCGGCAGTAGCGTACAAAGTCATTCCAGAATTCGCGGCCCATGGCGCGATAGCGCGGATTGCCTGTGTAGTGATGCAGATAGTAGGCCGATTCGACAATCTCCGGACGCAGCGCGTAGCCGGGCGACGCGACCTTCATGCTGGCGTAATCAAGCGACTCCGGCTCGATACCATGCAGGCGCCACATGCGCAGACCGGATTCCTGCAATGCGCGGGCACGCTTCATATCGCCACCCAGCGCCAGCAGCGCCGGCATGAACGCATCCAGTGCGCCATACTGGGTTTTGGTGCGCGCACCGGTGACCATGTCGGCATGGCCATACCACAGCGCCGAACCACGCTGATCGGCCAGCGCCTTGTTCACGCCGTCGATACTGTGCTCCCACATCGCCTTGCATTCCAGGTCGCCGAACAGGCGCCAGCACTTGTTCAGATACTCGTAGTAGGAATCGATGCCACCGCCAATATGCGCGCCGGTATCGGTCCAGCGGCCGCTTTCGACGTCGATGGTGGACCCCACCAGACCCAGAGGCGATGCTGCGCGGTAGGTTGCCACCAGTGCGCGCTTGGCTTTGTCGAAGTAGACCGGCTTTCCGGTCAGGCGGCTCAGCATGCCGAATTCCAGAATCAGGGTACCCGTTTCAGCCGGATTACTCAACTTGCCGCGTACCTGACCGGTACGCAGATTGACGTGCGTGTAAGGCATGCCGGTCGGCGATTCGAACACTGGCAGCAAGCGCTTGCCCAGATCTTCCGCCTTATCCAGCAGACGCACATCACCACTAAGCTGATAGGCCGACAGCAGACCGCCGAGCAGACGGATGGTGATCTCGAAATTCTGCACATACATATCCTGATCGAAGGACAGCTGCTGGGCGATCAGTTCACGCGCCTCGTCGGCTTCTTCCTTGAGGCCCATGATCATCAGCGTATCGAGACCATCGACGGGCGTCATCAGCAGCGAATGCTGGTACCAGTCACGCGGCGTCTTGCTCAAAGGGTTGAGCGCATCATGGCCCCAGGCGTACTGCTTGTAGCCATGCCAGGCATGACGCATTTCATCCTTGACCTGCTGCGCCAGCGCTGCAGCGTCCTTGTCGCTGACGGGACGCAGCGCCATGCGCTGCGCCTTGACGGCAGGCGCCGCAGCGGACGCCGAATTTGTGGCGGCCAGCGCTGGTTGTGCAAACAGCGGCAGCGCCGCCAGCAAAGCCATATTCAGGCAACGCAGGGCTGGTCGGACCAGAGAAAA
>JAIELO010000088.1 GCA_019752915.1 Burkholderiaceae bacterium | reverse complement strand
AGCACTCGGCATCCTTGGCGCGTGGTATTTTGCGCGCCGTATTGAAATGTCGGTGCGTGCCCTGTCAGTGGCCGCCAGTACGCTGGGCAAGCGTGGCCAGTTGCAGCAACTGGCGATTACCCCGCAATTTCGCGAGGCTGCGGAAGCGATGCAGACGCTGCGGGAAGTGGAAACGGAGCTGCACCAGTATCGCGATCAGCTGGAAAGTGCGATCGAGGCACGTACCCGCGAGTTGCAGGCGGCGCGGCGCGACGCTATCGACAAGGAAACCCGCACCCGCACGGTAATGGACAATGTCGGCGACGGCATCATCACCATGACGGCGGACGGCAAGATTGCCTCCTTCAATCGTGCCGCCAGCGGCATTTTCGGCTACAGCGCCGACGAGGTCGTGGGGCAGGAAATGAGTTGCCTGATGCCGCAAGCGATGCGGGCGGCCCACCATGCCGGGGTGGCGCGCTATCTGGCCGGTTTTGCGCCCACGGTGGTAGGACGTAACAATGTCGAAGTGCCGGGCTTGCGCAAAAATGGCAGCACGTTTGCACTGGAACTGTCGATCCGCGCCCTGTATGTCGGGGAGCAGCATCTGTTCGTCGGCATCATGCGCGATGTGACGGAGCGCAAACGGGTGGAGCGCGAGTTACGTCAGGCCATGGAACAGGCGCAGATGGCTAGCGCGGCGAAAGATGTGTTTGTGGCCAATATGAGCCACGAATTGCGCACGCCGATGAATGCGGTGCTGGGCATGGCCCATCTGCTGTCGCTGACGGGCTTGTCGGCAGAGCAGGCGCGCTATCTGGAGATGATCCGCGCCTCGGGACAGTCGCTGCTGGGCATCCTGAACGACATTCTCGACTTCTCCAAAATGAGTGCCGGAAAGATCGAAATGTATCCGGCGCCGTTTGTGCTGGACGATGTGCTGCATGCGCTGGCCAGCATTATGAGTATCAACGTGGGTGACCGGAATCTGGAATTATGTCTGGGCGTCGCCCCCGATGTGCCGCGTACGCTGATCGGCGACGCCCTGCGTTTGCAGCAGATTCTGGTCAATCTGACCGGCAATGCCATCAAGTTTACCGAGCAGGGCGAGGTGGCGGTACTGGTCGAGCGGGCAGAGACAGTGGACAGCGCGGTCATGCTGCGCTTTACGGTGCGCGATAGCGGCATCGGCATGAGCGAAGAACAGTTGGCGCGCCTGTTCTCGCCATTCGTACAGGGCGATCTGTCGACGACCCGGCGCTTTGGCGGTACCGGACTGGGGCTGACCATCTCCAAAGGGTTGATCGAACTACTGGGGGGCGGCGTGGTCGTGCAGAGCGAAGCGGGGCAGGGCAGTAGCTTCGTGGTGACGCTGCCATTCCAGCTAGGACAGAACCAGCGTCCGGCGCGCAGCACTGCGGCACGCCACTTACTGGTGGTGGACGACAATCCCACCAGTCGCGCCTATCTGGCCATGACCATCGAAGCGTGGGGCTGGACCTGCGAGCTGGCCAGTTGTGCGAGCGAAGCGCTGGCGCGGCTGTGCGCCGGGGTGGTTTTCGATGTGGTGCTGGTGGACTGGCGACTGCCGGATATGGCGGGGCCGACCTTGATTAACACCATCCGTCAGGAATTCGGCCTACCGCTGGTGTGTATGGTGAACGCCTACGGACGCAGCAAGCTGACGCAGGAAATGGCCGATGCGAGCGCACCGGCCTTCCTCACCAAACCGGTCACCGCTTCCACCCTGTATGACACGGTGCAGACCGCGCTAGCGAGTGCTCATGGTTTGCCCGCGCCGCTGGTGGCGCAGCCGCAGCCACGCTTGCTGGCCGGCGCCCGCCTGCTCCTGGCGGAAGACAATGTGATCAATCAGGCGGTGGCGCGTGGCATTCTCGAGCAGGCCGGCGCACAGGTGACGCTGGCCGAGAATGGCGAACAGGCGCTGGCCTTGCTGCGCACGGGCCAGCCCTTCGATCTGGTGCTGATGGATGTGCAGATGCCGAAGATGGATGGTTATTCTGCGACCCGTGCGATCCGCAGTGAACTACGCCTGCACTTGCCGGTGCTGGCCATGACAGCAGGTGTGATGGCGTCCGAACGCGAGCAGTGTATTGCGGCCGGTATGGACGATTTCATCGGCAAACCGGTCGATGTGGAACAGATGATTGCGACGATACTGCGCTACCTGCCGCCCGGTGCTGGCGGCGCCCGTGTCGCGGCGCCGCAGCACTCGCCGGACACTTAGCCGGCGATGGCGGTGCGCCGTGGCAAAGCCTTGCGGGCCGCGCCGGAGTTTTGCTGGCTGCCGGCGATACGGAACACCGCCACCATCTGGGCCAGTTTGGCGGCCTGCTCCTGCATCGCTTGCGACGCTGCGGCAGCTTGCTCTACCAGCGCCGCGTTCTGCTGGGTGACATTGTCCATTTCCGCCACCGCCTGATTGATCTGCTCGATGCCGGTTTCCTGCTCATGTCCAGCGGCACTGATTTCGCTGATGATGTCGCTGACCCGCCGTACGCTACTGACGATTTCATCCATCGTACTACCCGCCTGATTGACCAGCGCGCTACCACTGCCGACCTGTTCGACGGAATCGGTGATGAGTGCCTTGATATCTTTGGCCGCAGCGGCGGAACGCTGGGCCAGATTGCGCACTTCGGTGGCCACCACGGCAAAGCCGCGGCCCTGTTCACCGGCACGCGCCGCTTCGATTGCGGCATTCAGCGCCAGCAAATTGGTGCGCGCCGAGATTTCACTGATCGCTTCCGTGAAGCCGTAGATTTTGCGGGAATTG
>JAIELO010000423.1 GCA_019752915.1 Burkholderiaceae bacterium | reverse complement strand
ATAGCCGAGCGAGGCGCGGTAATCCATGTCCAGCACGATGTAGCCTTTTTCGACCAGCAGATTGTGGAACATCTGCTCGCGGAAGTAGACCGGGTAGCGCTGGCTGACGTTCTGCAGATAGCCGGCGCCGTGCACGAACATCACCACCGGATATTTTTTACCTGCTTCCAGCGTGGCTGGACGATACAGTTTGGCCCACACCGGATCGGCACCATGCGTCGACGGTACGGCGACCAGTTGCGGCATGATCCATTCACGTGCCTTGAACTCGGGCGTGCGCGGGTCGGTCAGGGTGGTCGCGACACCGCCGCTGCTGGCGACAGTGGCGATGCGGGTCGGTACATAGGCGCTGGAGTGGCGTACCAGCAGCTTGCGGCCATCCGGCGACAGGGTGTAGCCCTCGACGCCGCCCAGCGTGGTCAGTTCGCGCAGGCTGCCGTCACGCAGCGTACTGGAACAGACTTCATAGGTGCCCGGCAGTTTCGGGTTGCACAGGAAGTAGGCGATGCTGCCATCGGCATTCCATTCGACGTTGCTGGCTTCCCAGCGGCCGCTGGTCAGGGCGCGCACTTGACCGTTGGCGCTACGCAGATAGAGGTGGGCGTAACCGCTTTCTTCGGACTGATACCACAGCGTGCTGTTATCGGGCAGCCAGCCAAAATCGTTGTAGCGGTTGTTGACCCAGGCGTTGTCGGTGAGGCGGTGCAGCGGCTGCAGTTTGGCACTGGCCAGATCAACGCCGGCAATCCAGCGATCCTTGTTGTCGATGGCTTGCGCCATCACGGCCACGCGGGCGCCGTTAGCGCTCCACTGGATGGCTTGCTCGCCGCTTTCGAAGCGTACCTTGCGCTGGCCTTTGAGCGGGTCGAGGTGCTGGGCGGCGCGCAGTTCGGCCAGCGGATCGGTACTGATGCCGGGCAGTTCGGCCAGCGACAGCTCGGTGACTTTGCGGCTAGCCAGTTCCACCAGTTTCAGTTGCTGTTCCAGTGGCCCCGCTTCGCTGACACGTTTGCGTTCGTCGTCGGTTTCTTCGTAACCGGATTCGGTGACGTATTTCGGCATCTTGCCGACGCGGCGTTTGTCGCCATCCTTGGCGCTGGTGATCACCAGCAGGTAGCGCCCGTCCGGCGACAGGGCGCTGGCGTCGATCACCACTTTCTCGCCCAGATAGATGGGCAGCGGTGCGCGGGTGGCATCGGCGCTGCGTTCAGCATTGCGCTGCTCGCGCAGGGCGTCGCGTTCTTCTTTCTGGCGTGCCAGCGTGGAAATCAGGCGCAGTTGCAGATCGCGGCGCAGATCCGCTTCCGGTGCGGCGTCGGGATCTTTGGCCGTGCGCAGCAGGGCCAGTGGCGTCACCAGTCGTTCGCTGCGGCTCCAGCTGAACCAGTCATGGCCGACGCGGAACTGGATGTGCACACCATCGGCGGCATACTGCGGTGCTGCGGCGGCACTGCTAGCGCGCAGGATCTGGGTCAGTGCGCCGCTTTTCAGGTCGCGCTCGAACAGGTCACCATTGCGCAGCACGATGGCGCGCGTATGGTCGCGGTTGTAGACCGGGGATGCACTATCGAGATTGGCCAGTTGGCTGGCCGCTAGTACCGTGCTGGCGCCGTTGCTTCCGATCACAAAGGTATCGCGGACGGGCGAAGCGCTACGTTTCTGTTTGTAGTAAATCTGACGGCTGTCCCAGCCCCACCATGCGGCCTCGACGGGGTTGCCGATCCAGTCGGGATGGGCCATGGCCTGTTCCAGTGTGATCGGAGTTGGTGCGGCGCCAGCGGTAGGGGCGAGGGTGGCACACAATGTGGCGGCCAGGAAAGGTAGAACAAAACGCATCGGTAGCTTCGCTTTGAGGTGAGGTCCAAGGGGCGTGCCGGATCACGACACGGTCTGGATTCTAGCCCAAGCGCGTTGGCGAAGCCAGATTGTCATCTGGCCAAACTCACGCAGAGCGCGCGCTCTGTTTTTTAGTGGCGGAGGAGTGGCATACGATATAAATCGTTTAGCTCGAATTACGTGACGCGCTGCGCCGAGTTATGGATACGCTCGCGCAGCAGGCACCGCCAGTGCGGCCCGGTCTTCCTGCTCCAGAAACTGGCTGCCGATCTCGAACCATTCCTCACTGGAAATGACCTTCTGTGCCAGTGGCAACAGTTCCTGTTCTTCCTTGTCGAGCCGGCTCAGTAGATTCTGGCAATACAGATCGATGGTGCGGCATAGAAACTTGCCCTGCGAGGCGCTGCGGCGCATGGCGCGGCGCAGGCATTTGTGGACCGCACGCAACATGGCATGGCCGATGTGGCTGAGGTTTTCCAGATCCTTGACCAGTGCGGCGCTATGGGCATTGGCGGCGCGCAAGGCTGGCAGCAGGCACGCTTCGACCTTGCGCTGGTGGCGCGTTTCGGCAAAAGTGATCAGTTCCTGCAACTGGCTCTGGATCTGCAAGGGATCGATGTCCTGTGGCCGGCGGGCGATGTTTTGCACGTAGTGCAACATCCGCGCAATGAAATGGCGTTCTTTTTTCTGTTCGATGGATAGTGTCAGTAAGACATAGGTTGCGGTGAGCATGGCGTTTCCCGTATTTCGTCAGACTTCGGTAGCGCGGCAGGCGCCAGATAGCGGACGCGCCCGAGGTGAAGACTGCTACCTTAGCGGCGTACCGGACTCATACAACGTCGATTTACAATTGTTCACAACTAGCTGTAAAGCAATACGACAATCTTTGCCGGCAGGAAATGCGAGTTTGCGGGCGTGCCAGCCGGTGGGCAGCGCGCAGAGTTTGCT
>JAIELO010000240.1 GCA_019752915.1 Burkholderiaceae bacterium | reverse complement strand
GGACTATTCCAATGAAACGCTACCTCAACCTCCTGCTGCTCGCCGCCCTGCCCGCCATGGCCCAAGTCACCGTCAGCGAGGCCTGGGTGCGCGGCACCGTGGCCCAGCAAAAAGCCACCGGCGCCTTTATGACCCTCAACGCGGCACAGGACAGCCGCCTGCTGGCGGCAAGTTCGCCCGTCGCTGGCGCCGTGGAAGTGCACGAAATGACGATGACGGACAATGTGATGCGCATGCGCCAACTGGACAGTCTGGCGCTACCGGCCGGCAAAGCCGTCAAGCTGATGCCGGGCGGCTACCACCTGATGCTGCTGCAATTACAGCGCCCGCTGGCCGATGGCGACAAAGTGCCGCTCACGCTGGAAATTGAGGATGCCAAACACGTGCGCAGCAAAGTCACGGTAGAAGCCGTGGTGCGGCCACTCACGGGCGGCCATCAGCACTAAAAGAAGGTCGTCCAGACCCACCAGCCTAGCGCTGCGATCAGCAAGTAAGGCCAGGATCGCAGCGCGATTTTCCAGTCGACGGGGGATGGCCAGCAGGCCAGAAACTGCGGCGCCACGGCAAATGCCAGCGCCAGATCAAGCCACTGGAATTGCAAACCGCTGCGGGTGCGCCACCAGGCCACCAGCAGCGGCAATAACACCACACTGAACGGTGCCAGCGCGGCCGGTGCCGCGTTATACCAGCGCACCCGTGTCAGGCGCACCGAACCGAGCTCCCAGCCCTGTCCGATCCGGCGCGGGATCACCGTGAAGGCAGCCGGGCGCGCGCCGGTCAGCAGCCCGGCAATGAAATGGGCCAGTTCGTGGGCGATGGTGCCCGCTAGGGTGAACAGAAAAAAGATCGGATGGCGATTTGCCAGCGCGCGGATCACCAGCGCCAGCAGCAGCGAGGGCAGCAGATACAGCACAATGTCGAGCAGCGTCGCGCCACGCAAACACAGCCATGAAGGCACCAGCGCGCACCAGTCCAGCATCAGTAATGCCTGGCGCAGCTGCATGGTGCCCTCCTCGCTGGTGAAACGCTGTTAGATCAACCCGCCCTTAATCCGCTTCCGAGTAGAAGCAGCGGCCACAGGCCTGACGGTAGCTTTCATTGCCACCGATGCTGATCTGCTCGCCATCCTTGAGGCGCCGCCCATCGGCGTCGACCCGGATATTCATGGTGGCCTTCTTGCCGCAACTGCAGATGTTCTTGAGTTCTTCGATATCGTCGGCCAGCGCCAGCAGATAGGCCGAGCCGGGGAAAGGTTCGCCACGGAAGTCCGAGCGCAGCCCGTAGGTAATCACCGGCACGCCACGCACCTGCGCCAGTTGATGCAACTGTTGCACCTGCGCCGTGGTGAGGAACTGCGCTTCGTCAATCAGCAGGCAGGCAATTTTCTGGTCGATGCGTTCGAGGAAGTTGGTGTCCGCGTCGAACACCTCGCTGTCGCGCTGCGGCCCCAGCCGTGAGGTGACGTGACCAACCCCGTAGCGGTTATCGATCGCGGCCGTAAACAGCCGAACCGTCTGCCCCTGTTCTTCGTAATTGTGCGCCACCTGCAGCATGGCCGTCGATTTACCTGCGTTCATCGCAGAGTAGCGGAAATAGAGTTTTGCCACTGCAACCTTCTGTCGTGTACCGGGATGGCTGCGATTATAAACCGGCACCTGCTGTCAAGCGCAAATATAGAGGTAGTTCCAGTGCTTATTCCATCTACGCAATGGTGCTGGGCGATGTTAACATCTCGCCATCCGCTAATCCGACTTTACTCTGGCTCACACACCATGGAACTCTTTATTATTCTGCTCGGCGTCCTGGCCTTTGCTACGATGTATTCGATCGGCGTGGCTGCGGCCAAGCCGGTGCAAGGCAGCGATTTCTATAAAGTCTCGAAGGATGGCCGCGTGCTGGCCGCCGGTCCGCGCAAGGTCAGGGCAATCCGCCCCAAAGTCACGCCGCAGGGCTTGCAGGTCAAATTACGCACCGGCAAGCGCACCGGCGACTTTCTGGTGCACGAACTGGTGGCCGAAGCACACCTGCCGAATCCGGCCGGTCACCGCCACGTGCGTCACCGCGATGGCAACTACCGCAACAACAAGGTCAGCAATCTGGTCTGGACCCGGCCACCGGAACCGGAAGTCGTGCCCGAACCTATTCGCCCGGGTGGTAACGTCGATCCAGATGCGCTTCGACGTCCTTTCGAGATAACCATATCTCTTTAAACTCGCCGCGCACATACATTCCGGCCTGATCGTTGAAATGCGCTGAGGCCGGATTACCACTCTGGCCACCGGCCAGCACACTACGGGCCCGGATCTGCGGCCCGAACTCCACCACCGCCACAAAACTGTTGCCGCGCTCGCCGTACAGACGCCGCGTGGTGCTCTTGCTGGTCATGCCATAGGCCGCCAGCGAACCCCAGTTGGCCGAAGCAAACGGCACCGGCAGGCTGGGCTGGCTATCGTCGAATGGCTGGTTGAAATCATCGGTCCGGCGCTGGAAGCGATTCACTTCGCCCCATGGCGTTTGCCACTGGCCAAAGTCCGCCGTCAGCTTGGCGCTGGCTTGCTGCAAGGCCTGCAAGCGCTGTTCTGCCGTCAGTTCACTGCCAATATAGTCCAGCACCGGCATTTCCCTGGCGCGCGCCGCTGCCGCATAGCGCGTGCTCAGCTCCTGTGCCCAGAAAATTGCCAGTGTGGTGGGTACCGACTCGAGCGCATAGCGCATGTTCCAGCCACGCAGCGCGGCGATCTGCGCGGCCAGCGCAGCGCGTTGCTCGGCGCCCTCCGGCAAGCCATCGTAGGCA
>JAIELO010000362.1 GCA_019752915.1 Burkholderiaceae bacterium | reverse complement strand
CAACTCTGCGCCGATGATAGTGCTGCAACCAGTGTGAAAGTAGGTTATCGTCAGGCTAGTTATATGAAAAAGCCCCTCCTAGTGATCTAGTTGGGGCTTTTTTGCGTCGATACGCCGCGCAACGGCGCGTCGCAGCGTCACAATCAGGTCATATTGTTGTGAGACATTCAAGGTTTGCCTAATCTCGGGACCCTGCCATGTCGCTCACGCTGTCGAAAATTTCCTCTGCCATTCAGATTCTGGTCCTCTCGGTGCCCGCACCGCTGGCCTTTAGTGCCGCCTTCCCTGGCACCATTAACAATGCCGTCACTGCTGCACAGGCACTGGATAAAAACCAGACAGGTATCGTTAGCAGCACCGGGTCGCTCACGGTGACGGGTGGCGCGGTGGCAGTCACCATTACCGGGAATGGCGCCAAGCTGGACAATCAGGGATTGATCAGTCAAACCGGCTCCGGGCGCGTGGTGCGCGACAACACGGGGGTGAACAATCTCGTCATCATTAACGGTAGCCTGAGCAATACATCGGCGCTGATGAAGGCCGCCGATGGCGACGTGATTCAGATGAACAAGGCAAACGCCAGCGTCACGTTGAATAACTATGGCAGCATGACTTCCTTGAATGCCAGTGCCGGTGGCAATCAGGTGGTGGACTTCAGTGCCATCACCGGCGGTGCCAACGTCGTGAATAATTTTGCGGACGGCACGTTGACGGCCTATGAGGCGGATGCCATTCGTCCGGGTGTGAATGGCACGGTTAATAATTATGGTCTGATCAAGTCGATTACCAATGCGGGTGGTAGCAGCGATGCGATCGATGCCCAGAACAATAGCGGTATCGTGATTCTGAATAGCGGTAGTGGCCAGATCTCTGGCGGTCGCCATGGCATTACCGGTGGTCAGAAAGACGCCACTCAGGTGTTCACGATCGATATCACCAATGACGCCGGCGCCAGCATCCTTGGCAACAATGGCGCGGGTCTCAATATTGATGGCTTCAATCAGCGCCAACTGGCGACCATCGTCAACCGTGGCAGCATACTGGGGAATGGTGTGACGGGCGATGGTGATGGCGTCGATGTTGACGGTTTGGCCAATATCACCAATTTTGGCACGATTCGCTCGCTGAATGCGTTCAGCGCGGCTCCTGCCGATCGTGCTTATAGCGAAGGGATCAGTATCGGCGGCGGCACCGTGGAGAATTGGGGAAGCATCGAAGGTCTGGTCAATACCAGCAACCTCAATGCCGTTGGGCGTGGCATTACGCTGGCAGGTAATGATATCCCTAACGCGAGCGTGCCCGGTTCGCGCGAAGGTCTATATGGTAATGCGCTGATCACTAACCAGAATGGTGGCTTGATTCGTGGCCAGAGCGACTCTGCGATTGTTGCCGTTGGCGCGACTAATAGCTATACGATCACCATCGTCAACACTGCCGGTGCCCAGATCCGGGGTGGTGGTAGTGATAACGCCGCCATCAAGACTAACGGGAATAACACCATGATCGTGAATGCTGGCGTGATTGATGGCTCCAGCAGCGGCAAGGCGATCGAGATGGGCGCAGGAAAAAATAGCCTGACGATTAATGGCGGCAGCATTGTCGGCGATATCAATGGCGGTAGCGGTGCGCAGAACAGCATGCTGGTAAGCGTAGGCAGTGGCAATGTGTTTGCCTATAGCGGTGCGATCTCGAATTTCAGCAGCGTTGAAATGCAAAGCGGCGTATTGCAACTGTCCGGCACAAGTAGCTACAGCGGTACCACGATACTCAGCGGTGGTACGCTGCTGCTGGTCGGTGCGGATCGCTTGTCGGCAGCGAGTGCCTTGCAGTTGAACGGCGGTACACTGCAACTGGCACAAGCCGGTACGATGGCGCAGACTTTTGCCAGCCTGTCGCTGACGGAAAGTTCGGCTGTGATACTGGGCGGCTCTACGCTGACCTTCAACGGTCTCGGTGCGATTGTCAGCGGTAAGACCCTGAGCTTTACCGAGGCCGCGACGACCGGCTACGCTTTCCGTCTGCTGGGTGATGCCACCAATGATGCCAGCTTCCTGCAATTGCTGAATGCAACCAGTATCAATGGTCAGGCAGTGCGCTACCAGTTTGACGGTGTCTATACCGATGTTGCGGCGGTGCCGGAACCTGCTACCTATGGCATGCTGCTGGGCGGATTAGCGGTGCTGGCGATGCTGACACGCCGCCGGAAAATTCCGGCCTAAGTATTCCCTTTGCTGATGCTCTCGCCATCTTCTTTGCGTAGCGACCAGAAGGTCAGCGAGGAGAGGATGGTGATGACCGCCAGCGTCAGGAAGGCGTGATGTAGCGCGCCAGTGAGTGCAATGCGATTCGACTGCGGCAGGTCGCCAAGAAACCAGCCCGTGACGAGAGATCCCATGGCCAGACCAAAGCTCATGGAGAGCTGCTGCATCGAGCTTGCGATGGTGCTGGCCATGCTGGAATCCGTGCCACTGACGTCTGCGTAGGCGATGCTGTTCATGCTGGAGAATTGCAGCGAATTAAAGAATCCCAGTGCCAGACTGATTGCCACAATCAGATACAGAGGCGTGCCTTGCTGAACCTGTGTGTAAAGGCTGATGGTGCAGCCGATCAGCACCGTGTTGACGATCAGGACTTGCCGGTAACCGAAACGATTCAGTACGCGCGCCGAGATCAGCTTCATGCCCATTGCCGCAGCAGCGGAGGGCATCATGAGTAAGCCCGATTGCCATGCCGGCAGCCCGAGTCCCAGCTGATATAACAGCGGTAGCAGGAATGGCAGGCCACCGACTCCGATGCGGGTGACAAAGCCTCCCACTACGGAC
>JAIELO010000024.1 GCA_019752915.1 Burkholderiaceae bacterium | reverse complement strand
CAAGCTGCGTCAGGTGTGCTGCGATCCGCGTCTGGTGAAATCGCTGTCGAACAAGAAGCTGACGGCCGGTTCCGCCAAGTTGATCGACCTGATGCAGATGGTCGAGGATTTGCTGGAAGAAAACCGCAAGATTCTGGTGTTCTCGCAGTTCACCAGCATGCTCGAACTGATCCAGCAGGAACTCGAAGAGCGCGACATTCCGTATGCCTTGCTGACTGGCGATACCAAGGACCGCAGCGCACAGGTGGCGGCGTTCCAGCAGGGCGCCGTGCCGATCTTCCTGATCAGCCTGAAGGCCGGTGGCGTGGGCCTCAACCTGACGGCGGCCGATACCGTCATCCACTACGATCCGTGGTGGAATCCGGCGGCAGAAAATCAGGCCACCGACCGCGCCTGGCGGATCGGTCAGGACAAGCCGGTGTTTGTCTATAAACTGATCGCCAAGGGCACGCTGGAAGAAAAAATCCAGTTGCTGCAGCAGAAAAAAGCCGATCTGGCGCAGTCGATTCTGGCCGAAGGCGAGTCGCAGAAAATGGCGCTCACCCAGGAAGACCTGCAACAGATCTTTGCTCCGCTGGCGGAATAGTGGCCAGCGTCGCCGAGCTCGAAGCAGCGCTGCTGGCCGCTCAGGCGGAAACCCAGCGCTGTCGCGAGTGGCTGGCACATAGCGAGGAATGCAGTTTTACGGCGGATCAGAATGGTTTGCTGTGGCTCAGTCCGGCGGCCGAGCGCCAGTTCGGCTACACGCTGGCCAGCGCGCAGGCGCTGGCTGCGCCCCTGCTGGCGGCGCTGGCGCAGCGACTGGCCCGCTACGCAGCCGGTGACGCCAGCCGCTGGCAAGTGCGGCGCGAAGTCGAACTACCGCATGCCGATGGCTCCCTGCTCACGCTGGAAATTATGTCGACCCTGCTGGCCGAGGCGGATGGCTCGGTACGCCGGGTGCACGGCATCGTGCGCGACCTGAGCGCGGCGCGCGCGCTGGCACAGCAACAACGGCAGTGGACCTCGATGCTGTCGCATGAATTCCGTACCCCGCTGGCAGTCATCGATGGCGCCGTCCAGCGGCTGGAAATGACCGGCGCCGGACACGACGAGGCGACCCGCAAGCGCTACCGCAAAATCCAGACCGCGGTGGATCGTCTGCTGGCGCTGCTGGACCAGCACCTGACCCCGCAACGCATGGCCGAGATCGGCCGAGAACGTCAACCAGATCAGGTAGCGCCGGCCAGTCTGCTGCAGGCGGCTGTGCAGCAGGCGGCCAGTCGCCGCGCCGGCATCACCCTGGAACTGGGCCCCTTGCCTGCGCAGCTGCGCTGTGATCCGGCCGGCTTACGCCTGTGTCTCGATATCCTGCTCGACAATGCCATTAAATACACCCCGCCCGATAGTCCGATCACGGTGCTGGGCCGCTTGCTCAGTGGCCCGGAGCGCGGCGTGGAGTTGCTGGTGCGCGACTCCGGCGCTGGTTTGCCAGCGGCTGAACTAGCAAGAATATTCGATAAAGCGTATCGTGGCAGCAACGCTGCCGAGGTCGCTGGCTCCGGTCTGGGCTTGTATATGGCCAGTGCCATTGCCGATGTGCATGGCGCTACGCTCACGGGAAAGAATATTTCCGGTGGAGGAATGGAATTCCGTATATGCTTGCCAATTGCTAGTGAGACAGGGAAAGTTCTTGCCTAGTAAGGTTGCAGCAGTGATAATTCCTAAACGCAAGCTATTCTGGCTGGGCGGAGCTGAGCGCGTTGCTCACAAATTGAACACATGGCGCATCAATGACGCAAATACTCATCGTGGAAGACAATCTGGACTATGCCGAGGAGATGGCAGAGTTCCTGATTGAGCTGAAGCACGAGGTACGCATTACCAATAGCGCCAGCGAGATGTGGTCTGCCCTCAGCCATGGCAATGTGGGCGTGGTGGTGCTCGATCTGGGCTTGCCGGACGAAGATGGCTTCAACGTCATCCCGCGCATGCGCCAGTTGTATCCGCAGATCGGTCTGCTGGTGCTGACGGGCCGGGTCGCCTTCGATAACCGCATTCTCGGTTTGCGCCTCGGTGCCGACCATTACCTGACCAAACCGATCAAATTCCCCGAACTGGCGGCCCACATCGAAGCGCTGAACCGGCGCGTCGGGCCGCAGGAAACGGCTCCTGTGCCGAGCAAGTGGACGCTGCGCGTCAGTGCCCGCCAGCTGGAACTGGAAGGCACCCTGATTACCCTGACGGAAAAAGAATGCAATTTCCTGCATTTGCTGACCATTAATACCCGGCCTGTGCCACGCCAAGTGATTGTGGCGGGCATCGGCGGCGATGACCCCGATGCCGGGCGCCGTGTCGATATGCTGGTCTACCGTTTGCGCAAAAAAGCCCGCACCGGCCTCGGTCAGGATCTGCCCTTGCGCAGCGCCTATGGCGAAGGCTACAGCCTGTCGGCCAGCTTCAATCTCTCCTGAGCACACGCTCGCCACGGCGCGCAGCGCTGTGCGCCGGACTTCCACTTATAAATAGGGACAGAGTCGTGAGGATTTTCGCGGACGCAAAAAATAATCGGGGACAGAGTAGTGTAGAATGGCTTAACTACCCATCTGGAGCACCGCTATGGCCCGTCTACCGCGCCTGATCTTGCCCGGCCAGCCTCACCATGTGATTCAGACCGGCAATAACGATCAACTGATTTTCCACGCCACCGAGGATTACCAGAGCTTTCTGGACTGGTTGCGTGTCGCCGCAAAACAATACAAAGTTGCCATCCACGCCTATGTGCTGATGCCGAATCACCTGCACTTGCTGGTCACGCCTGCCGATGCCGACGGTCTGGGGCAGATGATGCAATGG
>JAIELO010000397.1 GCA_019752915.1 Burkholderiaceae bacterium | reverse complement strand
CCTGGTCAGTATGCTGCTACAAGGACTACTTGACCATGCACTGAGCCATCTGGGCGCCTACCGGCACAGCTGGCACCCGGCGCTGGCGCGCCTATGCCTGTTCATCGGCATCTTCAGCACCCTGCTGATTACCCTCTACCAGTAAGCCTTATCATTCCCATTAGCCCCGAGAGAAGTCCGTGAGCGCATCGAAAATTTTCCGCTATTTCATCACCCTCCTACTGCTGGCAGGCGCCCTGTGGATGGGCCGCAGCGCGTGGAATCACTATATGGCCTCAGCGTGGACGCGCGACGGCCGCATCAAAGCCGACATCGTCAGCATCAGTGCCGACGTCGCCGGCACCGTCACCTCGGTACTGGTGCACGACAATCAGCTGGTACAGCGCGGCGAGATCCTGTTCATTGTCGACCGGGCCCGCTACCAGAACGCCCTGACGCAGGCTAGCGCGGTACTGGCCACCCAGCAGATCGAACGGGGCAAGCGCAGTCGCGAAGCGGGCCGCCGCGCCGCGCTAGACAGCGCCATCGTTTCGGCAGAGAGCCGTGAGAGCGCCGCCTTTGCTGCCGACAGTGCCGGTTCCCAGTATCAGGCCGCGCTGGCCGGACGCATGCTGGCCGAGCTGAATCTGGAGCGCACCGTGGTGCGCGCGCCCGTCACCGGCTACGTCACCAATCTGAATGTCCATGCTGGCGACTTCGCCGCGGTGGGTGCTGCCAAACTGGCACTGATCGACAGCGCCAGCTTCTACGTGGTGGGGTATTTTGAAGAGACCAAACTGCCGCTCATCAAAATCAACGACAGTGTCGAGATCCAGTTAATGAGCGGTGCTGCACGGCTGCACGGCCATATCGCCAGCATCGCCCACGGCATCACCGACCGCGACGCCAGCACCGGCCGCGAACTACTGGCCGACGTCAATCCCACCTTCAACTGGGTAAGGCTGGCACAACGGGTACCGGTGCGCATCACGCTCGACGCCATGCCAGCCGGGCAGGAACTGGTGGCCGGCACCACCTGCAGCGTGATCCTGCGCAGCGCTGCCAAGTCCTAGAAACGACAACGGGGTCAGGCCGCAACGCAACCTGACCCCGCACATTCAAGACGTGGTGAACTTATTTTTCCGGACTCAGGTGCGTCAAAGCGTAGCCGACATGCTGCCACCAGTGCTCGCGCGACTGCACGCTGCGCAGACATTTTTTGTCGAGTTCACCTTTAAAGACAGGGTCGGCACATTGCTTGGTTAGCAGTGCGTAGCGCTGATTCTCGGCATTACTCAGCGCGAGGGTCAGCCACACCAGCATGCCCAGTGCAACGACGGCGATACTCCACGCGAGGTGGTTAATATAGGCCCATTCAAACAGATTCTCGATGGCCGGCGAAGATTCCTTGTAAATCTTCATTACCTGCCCTTCGACCGCTTTACGCTCGTCGCTGATGTCGTTCATGCTAACCCCTTCTGCGGTGACTTACTTTTTCGCGGCGCGTTCTTGCAGCGATTTGGCGAGCAGATTGTCCGCCACGGCAAACATCGCTGCATGCGCTGCGTCGGCAGCCGTCAGACCGTGCCCGGCCACTGCTGGCGAAGTGGTGTAATGACCGTCGATCACCAGTGCCGGTACGCTATCGAGTTTATACTGGTTGGCCAGCTGCACGGCGCGCTTCATGCGGGTTTGCACGCCGAACGAGTTGAACGCTTCCAGATACTTGGCTTTGTCGATACCATTTTTCACCACGAAATCGAGCACCAGCTGATCCGTGTTGAGGCGGTTACGCTCGACGTGAATCGCGCGGAACAGTTTTTCGTGCATGCCATTACCCAGCGCATTCATCGCTTCGAGCGTGTAGAAGGCCTTCGCTTGTGCATCTTCACCCAGATGCATGCGGCGGAACACGATCTTGTCACCCTGCTTCTTGACCCAGTCTGCCAGTGGCAGGTCCAGCGCGTTGCAATGCGGGCAGTGGTACATGAACACTTCCAGCACTTCGACTTTTTTACCGGTATCCGGACGCGCCGCGGCGTTCACTGTATTGAAATCGAGGCCGTCTTTGAAATTGGCGGCAGTGGCGCCGCTAGCGGCTGCCATGAAGGCAGCAGTGGCAATCAGGGGACGCAGAAAGCTCAGGAAACGCATAGTAATCCTTGTACAAGATAGGTGGCAGACGCGCGCAGATTACCATCTTTTTCGCGCCGCGCAAATTAACCGGGGATTAAGGCGTCGCGCCAGGTCGTCGCTGGCGTGCCGTTTCCAGCCGTTCGCACAGCACCGCGATGCCGTCCGCAATGCGCGGCGTAGCCCGCACCAGCAGTTCGCTATTGAGCATGAACAGGTTGCCACGCTTGACCGCATCCATGGCCGTGTACTTGCGCCAGATCTGGATACCGGCTTCGGCATCATGGCGTTCGCCACCGACGATCGCCTCCGGATTGACACGCAGGACTTCCTCGCTGCTGACGTTGGGCGCTGCCACCTTCTGGCTGGCGAAAACATTCTGGCCACCGCACACCCGCATTGCATCACTGACGATATGCTCGCCATTCAGGGTATAAATCGGTTTTTCCCAGATCTGGTAAAACACCCGCACCACCGGCTTGCCGGCATAGCGGGCCGTCAGCGCAGCGATTTTCTGCTGATACTGCCGGGCTGCCGCTTGCGCCGCCGCTTCGGTGCCCATCAGCTGACCGAGCCGGGTCAGGCTGGTGGCCACCTGTTCGAGCTTTTTCGGCTCGCTGTAAAACACCGGCACGCCCAGCGACTTCAACTGCTCCAGCTGGCGCGCCGTATTCCCGCTCTGCCAGACCACCAGCAGGTCCGGACGCAGCGCCAGCACCCGCTCGATGTCGA
>JAIELO010000119.1 GCA_019752915.1 Burkholderiaceae bacterium | reverse complement strand
CGGTCACTGGGACGGCGGCGCGGATGGGCGACGCTGCCGGGACGGGGAATGGCCGGCTCCACCGGATACACGCGGGTGCCCGGTACCACACCTTCGACATCGCTTTGCGGCATCAGGAATAGCCGTTCGCCTTCGAAACCGACTACTTCCGCTTCAATGTGGCCGCCCGAGGGCAGGGGAACGGTGCAGGCTGCGCCGACGGCAAGGCGCAGGCCGATCGCTTCCATGACCAGACCGGCAACCCGGGTGACGCGTCCGGAAACGTGCATCGGCTCGACAAACTCCACCAGCGTGGCGCAGTCATGCAGATAGGCTTGCCAGCGGCTGGCGTGCGGGTTGGTGGCGCTAGCGGGGCTGGCCGGGCTGGCGGGGCTGTCGGCGTCAGCCGTTTCAGCGAGCGAGTTCATGTCAGTCCAGCCAGCTAATATCTTTGGCCAGCGCATGGCTGAGCCGTTGCCAGCGAGCGGCGGCGCTGGCGTCGATCTGGTTGCTGGCCGTTTCGACCTTGCAGCCGCCACGACCTACCTGCGCATCTTCGACGATGCGCCAGCCACCCTGTTCCAGTTCTGCGCCGATGCCCTCGCGCACCACGGCGGCATCCTCGGGATGCAGCAGCAGTTGCGCCGGCTGGTGCAGGGCCGGCAGATACTCGATCGCTTCGCGCACTACCGGCAACAGCAGTTCCGGCTTGACCGGCAGGGCGGTTTTCAGCATGCGCTTGGCCAGTTGCAGGGCCAGTTCCAGCACGTCATTGGCGATCAGCTGGTCGGCATCCTGCACCGCGCTGGCGAAACTGCTGGCCAGCGTTTGCAGTTCGGCCAGCGTGGCATCGGTGCGCAGCTTGCCTTCGGCCAGCGCGGCTTCGTGTCCGGCTGCCTGACCATCCTGATAGCCTTCCTGACGCGCCTGTTCGCGAATTTCTTCCAGTTCTTCCACGGTCGGGAAGCTGGGCGGCGGCGGCGCCGGCGGGCCCATGTCGAGCTGCTCGTCTTCCTGCTGTTGCAGCCGCAAGGCCAGTTCTTCCTGTGCGCGCTGCTCGGCCGCGAGGCGTGCCGCCTCGGCGTCCTGCAAACGCTGTTCCGCCTCGCGCTGGGCGACCGCGCTGGGGCGCTCGTCGCCGAACGAGGTCATTTGCCAGCGCTGAAATACCGGCTGCGGATCTTTCTGGTGACTGCTCATTAGACGAAGGAATCCTCACCTTTGCCGCCCAGCACGATCTGTCCTTCGTCGGACAGGCGCCGGACGATCTGCAGGATGCCTTTTTGCTGGGCTTCCACTTCGGACAGGCGTACCGGCCCTTTCGATTCCAGATCTTCGCGCATCATTTCGGCCGCACGGGCCGACATATTCTTGAAGATTTTTTCGCGCAGTTCCGGTGACGCGCCTTTCAGGGCAATCACCAGCATGTCGGACTGGACTTCGCGCAGCAGCAACTGGATGCCGCGGTCGTCGATATCGATCACGTTGTCGAACACGAACATTTCGTCCATGATCTTCTGGGCCATATCGTTGTCGTAGTTCTTGATGTTGTCCATCACCGAACCCTCTTGCTCGCCGCTCATGAAGTTGAGAATTTCGGCAGCCGTGCGGACCCCGCCCAGCGAGGATTTCTTGATGTTTTCATTACCCGACAACAGCTTGGTGAGCACGTCGTTCAGTTCGCGCAGCGCGGCCGGTTGCACGCCATCGAGGGTGGCGATGCGCAGTACCGCGTCGTTGCGCAGACGGTCAGTAAAGTGACCGAGAATTTCGCAGGCCTGATCGCGTTCCAGGTGCACCAGAATAGTGGCGATAATCTGCGGGTGTTCGTTGCGGATCAGTTCGGCGACGGATTGCGAATCCATCCATTTCAGCGATTCGATACCGGACGCGTCCTTGCCGCCCAGAATCCGCGACAGCAGCACCGAAGCCTTGTCGTCGCCCAGCGCCTTGGTCAGCACCTGACGGATGTACTCGTCCGAATCGAGGCCCACGGTGGAGGCTGCTGCGACCATATCGCGGAAGTTGTCGAGCGTACCGACCACGTCTTCGTGTGGCACGTTCTTCATGGTGGCCATGGCCGCACCGAGCTTCAGCACTTCGCGCGGGCCGAGGAATTTCATCACTTCGGCCGCTTCCGTTTCGCCCATGCACAGCATCAGAATCGCTGCCTTTTGCAGTCCGGTATTCTCAGTCATTTGCGCCTATCCATTCCTTGATGATGTTGGCCACAATGCGCGGGTCTTCGGTCGCCAGTTTCTTCGCCATGGCCAGGTTTTCGCGGTAGCTGCGCACCGTGGTTTCTTCCATGAGGCGCAATTCTTCTTCGGCGATAAGGGCGTCGTTGGGCGCCGCTTCTTCCTCTTCTTCCGGTTCCTCCGGCTCTTCCGGTTCCGGCTCGACCGCATTGAACTCGTCGATTTTCTTGAATACCGGACGCATCATCGGTTTCACGATACGCAGCACGATGTAGAGCAGAATCAGGGCCGTGATGAGGAACTTGGCAAAGTCCTTGGCCAGTGGCAGATTGGCCGGATCGCGCCACCATTCGGGCGCCGGTTCGTACGGCCGGTCGACCCCCTCGAACGGCGCGTTGGCGACGCTGACGGCATCGCCGCGGTCCTGGTTGTAGCCCATCGCCTGTTTGACCAGATCATTGATCTTGACCATTTCTTCGGGCGTGTAGGCCTTGACCGTGACCTTACCATCTTTACCGACAATGCGGCGGTGATTTACCACCACCGCCACCGTCAGGCGGCGCAGGCCACCCATGCCGCGCTGCTCGTAGCGCACGGTCTTGTCGACTTCGTAGTTGGTGGTCGATTCCTTGTGGCTGGGGCCGGCTGCGGTGCTGCCGGCGGCGGCCGCGCCCGGCGGC
>JAIELO010000242.1 GCA_019752915.1 Burkholderiaceae bacterium | reverse complement strand
TTAGCATAGCTTTCATGCAACGCCATTGTGCTGCGTTGCTCCTCACTAAATGGAGTAAGCGATGTCTAACCTTGCGATGTTAAACCCTGCGCAGTCTGTCCCGGCGCAGTTCAGTCCCAGCTACGTGCTGTTGTACGTGGAAGATCCACTGGCCAGTGCCGCCTTCTATACCGAATTGCTGGGGCAGCAGGCGGTGGAACTGGCCCCGACTTTTGCCCTGTTTGTGCTGACCAATGGCTTGAAATTCGGCCTGTGGGCACGCGCCGGCGTGCAGCCACGCGCGCTGGCGGCCGGTGGTGGCAGCGAACTGTGCCTCACCGTCGCCGACCGTGCCAGCGTTGATGCGCTGCACGCTCAGTGGGCCGGGCGCGGTGTCGCTATCGCCCAGCGTCCCGTGGCGCTCGATTTCGGCTACACTTTTGTGGCACTGGACCGCGATGGGCACCGCCTGCGCGTGTTTGTGCGCGAAGGCGATTGAGGCGGCCAACATTCCGGTTGACACTGATTTTCTGACGGTGCTATAGTCGGGCAGGAGAATTGGGAACGTTTCCAATCCTGCTGATGTACCCCTAGTCTCTTCGCATGAAGTTACCGGCGCTGTTGCTGAAGCTGATGATGGCGCCGGATTTTTTTGTCAGGGCAGGGGCGTCGCTGTCACAGCAAACAGTTGCTAGTAGACTGCGGCACAGAATCACCCCAGAGAACCATGCCGGCACGAATCGGCATGCAAGGAGACCGGATGTACAAGTACCGTTTAAGTGGCATCGCCGCTGCGGCGCTGGCGGCATTGTCGCTGGCGACGGGCGCGCAGGCCGCAGGACCCCGCGCCGAAGTGCTGCACTGGTGGACTTCCAGTAGCGAGTCGGCTGCCGTGCGCAAATATGCCGATGCCTACCGCGCTGCCGGTGGTGTCTGGGTCGATACGGCCGTTGCCCCGGCCGATCAGGCCAAGGCGGTCGCCATCAATCGCATCATCGGCGGCAATCCGCCCACGGCGGCGCAATTCAATACCACCAAACAGTTCCGCGATCTGATCGAACAGGGTTCGCTGAATAATGTCGACGATATCGCAGCGCGCGACAAATGGGATCAGCTGCTGCCTGCGCCCATGCTCGATGTGATCCGCGTCAAAGGCCATTACTACGCCTTGCCGGTCGATATCCATATGTCGACCTGGATCTGGTACTCCAAGGCCGCCTTCAAGAAAGCCGGCATCGTCAAGGAACCGGCCACCCCGGATGAACTGTTTGCCGCGCTGGATAAACTCAAGGCGGCCGGGCTGGTGGGGCTGGCTCACGGCGGGCAGGCGTGGCAGGAAAACATTCTGTTCCAGGCCATGCTGGCCAATATCGGCGGCAAGGAGCTGTATCTGGCCGTGCTGCGCGATCGCGATCCGAAAGCACTCAACTCGGAAGCCTTCCGCAAGGTGCTGAGTGCCTTCAAGCGCCTGCAAAGTTATGTCGATGTCGGTTCGCCTAACCGCAACTGGAACGACGCCACCGCGATGCTCATTAGCGGCAAAGCGGGCGTGCAGATCATGGGCGACTGGGCCAAGGGCGAATTCGCCGCCGCGCGCCAGACCCCGGGCAAGGATTTCGGCTGCATCGCCGGTCTGGGGGCCAACGTGCCGTATCTGATTCAGGGTGATGCGTTCGTGTTCCCGAAAACAAACAATCCCGATGCGGTGAAAGCACAGAAGCTGCTGGCCACCGCGATGATGGCGCCGGCCGCCCAGCTCGAGTTCAGTAAGCTCAAAGGCTCGCTGCCGGTGCGTAGCGATGTCGATGTGTCGTCGATGGATGCCTGTGCGCAGGCCGGGATGGCGATCATGAAGGATAAATCGCGGCAGGTCGGGATGATCGAAGTGTTCCTGACCCCGGACCAGAACGGCGCCCTGCAGGATGTGCTGACGGCGTTCTGGAATACCCGCATGCCGGTGGAAAAAGCGCAGAAGAGTATCGCAGCAGCCTTGCTCGATTAAGTGTTGCGCGCCATCGACCGACAGGCGCGCCTGCTTGTCACCGCTGCGCGCCATGCGGTATGCTTGCCGCCGCACAGAACGAAGGGACAGAGGAACTCGTGGCAACCATTAAAGACGTAGCCCGCCTCGCGGGAGTAGGACTGGGCACGGCGTCGCGGGTGATCAGCGGTAAGGGCTCGGTATCGCAGGCCACGCTGGAAAAGGTCCGCAAGGCCATTGAAGAACTGGATTTCCGCCCCTCGCATGCGGCGCGTACCCTGCTGTCCGGCAGTTCGCAGATGATCGGTGTGTATATCCCGTATCTGAGCGGGACGTTCTATACGCCGATTCTGCAATCGATCTACACCGAACTGCGCGCGGCCGGACTGAATATGGTGGTCGCTTTCGGTGTCGGCGAAGGCAATACGCGCCAGCAGGCCATCGAGGGCATGAACTTCCTGATCGAGCGCGGTAGCGATGGTCTGATCGTGATGACCAACACGCTGGAAGAAGAAGATTTTGCCGCACTGGGGCCGTTCCAGACGCGCGTGGTGGTCATCAATCATGCGTTTGCCAATATCGCCGAACAGTGCTTTACGGTCGATCACGAAGCGGGCGGACGCATCGCCGCGCGCGCCTTGCTGGCGCAGCAGCACCGCAAGATCGCCGTGATCGCCGGACGTGCCAGTGCGCCCGACAATCAGGCGCGTATCGCCGGTTTCATGGCGGAGCTGTCGGCGGCGGGTATTGCACCGGAGTCGGTGTGGATGGAGGACGGCAAATTTTCGCCGGAAGGTGGCTGGGCCTGTGCCGAGCATCTGCTGGCGTCGGGTTACGAATTTACGGCGCTGTTCTGTGCCAATGATGAAATGGCCGTGGGGGCGCTGTCCTGCTTCCAGCA
>JAIELO010000372.1 GCA_019752915.1 Burkholderiaceae bacterium | reverse complement strand
CTCCAGATGTCGCGGTTCAGGTCCAGCAGGATGGTATTGGCACGGGCGAAGGCGTCGAACAGTTCGGCCATGTAGTCGTGCGGTTCGATCTGGATGGTGTACGGGTTGAACACCAGACCCAGGCGCTGTTCGATCACGGCTTGCGAGAACGCCGCCCAGTCAAAGCCTGGGTAGGCCGACAGGTGGGCGTTGTAGTTGCCGACGGCGCCGTTCATTTTGCCGAGGATCTCGACCTGTTCGATGCGTACGATGGCGCGCTGCAGGCGGGCGACTACGTTGGCCATCTCTTTACCGAGGGTGGTCGGGCTGGCGGTCTGGCCGTGGGTGCGCGACAGCATCGGCAACTCGGCGTTAGCCAGTGCGATCTCTTTCAGACGGGCGATCACGTTGCGCAGCGATGGCAGCATTACCTGATCGCGGGCCGCTTTCAGCATCATGCCGTGCGAGGTGTTGTTGATGTCTTCCGAGGTGCAGGCGAAGTGGATGAATTCCGACGCTGCCACCAGTTCCGGTACGTCCTTGACCTGTTCCTTGAGCCAGTACTCGACGGCTTTCACGTCGTGGTTGGTGACGGCTTCGATTTCCTTGATGCGGGCGGCATCCTGCTCGCTGAAGTCGCTGGCGATCTTGTCCAGCAGGGCAGTGCCGGCGGCCGAGAACGGTTTGATTTCGGCAAAGCCGGCTTGCGATAAAGCTTGCAGCCAGGAAATTTCTACTTTGACGCGGTGGTGCATGAAGCCGGCTTCGGACAGAATAGGACGCAGCAAATCGGTTTTGCTGGCGTAGCGGCCATCAAGCGGCGACAGGGCCGACAGCGTGGAGTAAGGAGTAGTGGTCATGTGGGCTAGGCGGAAGGGTTAATAATCAGGCGGAAATCAAGCGGAATTGCGCAAAGCGTGATTTTACCATTGGCCGGACTAGCACCCGCCGATGTTATACTCAGGGCTGATCGACCACTTAATGCGTTTATGAAACTTATCGGTTCCCTGGCTAGTCCTTATGTGCGCAAAGTGCGTGTGGTGCTGGCAGAAAAGAAGCTGGATTGCCAGTTTGTGCTGGAAAACGTGTGGGCGGCAGAGACCACGATCAATCAACTCAATCCGCTGGGCAAGGTGCCCTGTCTGATCATGGAAGACGGCGATGTGCTGGTCGACTCGCGCGTGATGGTGGAGTATCTCGATACGCTGACGCCGGTGTGCAAACTGTTGCCACCCAACGGACGCGAACGGGCCGACATCAAGTGCTGGGAAGCGCTGGCCGATGGCATCCTCGATGCGGCGATTCTGGTGCGGCTGGAACGCACCCAGCGTCCGCCCGAACTGCAAAGCGAGGAGTGGATCGAGCGCCAGATGCGCAAAGTACATCAGGGGCTGGCCGTGCTGTCCGAGCGTCTCGGCGAAGCGCCGTACTGCGCCGGCATTCACTATTCGCTGGCCGATGTGGCGGTAGGCTGTGCGCTGGGCTGGCTCAGTTTCCGCTTCCCGGAGATCGACTGGCGCGGCACGCACGCCAATCTGGCGCGTCTGTACGATAAGCTGGCCGAGCGTCAGTCATTTAAGGATACGGTCCCGCAATAAGGTATTAGCGTCGAAACGCATGAGCAAAAATACGCCACCCGAAGCGGCCGTCGCCGCCACCCAGCAACGCCTGCAAATGGCCGACATTGCGCGGCTGGCCGGGGTGTCGACGTCGACGGTTTCCCGGGCGCTGGCTGGCAGCAAGCTAGTCAATGAGGAAACCCGCATCCGCATCATGGAGCTGGCGCGTTCGCTCAAATACACCATCAATATCGGCGCGCAGAATCTGCGCCTGAAACAGAACCGCACCATCGGTGTGGTGATTCCCTACGACTCGGCGACCCGCCAGCATCTGTCCGATCCCTTCTTTCTGTCCATGCTCGGTAGTCTGGCCGATGCGCTGACCGAGCAGGGCTTCGATATGCTGGTATCACGCGTCGATGCCGAAGAACTTGACGCCGCTGCAGCGCCCTTCGATACAGGGCGGGTGATCGGCATCGTGCTGATCGGCCAGTGGCGTCACCACGACCAGCTCAATCAGCTGGCGGCACGCCATGTGCCGATTGTGGTGTGGGGCGCGCAACTGCCGCAGCAACTGTACTGCACGGTGGGTAGCGATAACGTCTCCGGCGGCGACCTCGCTGTCAGCCATTTGCTGGCACAGGGGCGCTTGCGGATTGCCTTCTTCGGCGATATCAATCTGCCCGAAGTGGGGCAGCGCTACGCCGGTTATTGTCAGGCACTGCAAAAGGCCGGGATTGCGGTTGATCCGGCGCTGCACGTGTCGGTGGCCTTCCTGCCCGATAGCGGCCGGCAGGCGGTGCAGGAACTGTTACGCCGCGACGTGCGCTTCGATGCGATTTTTGCCGGTAGCGACTTGCTGGCCATGACGGCAATTAATACCTTGCGTCACCACGGGCTGGAAGTGCCACGTCAGGTGGCCGTGGTCGGCTACGACGATATCGAACTGTCGACCTATTTCCATCCACCGCTGTCGACCATCCGCCAGCCGATCCGCGCCGCCGGGCGCGCACTGGTGGCGTCGCTGCTGGAGCTGATCGAAGGCCGTCCTGCGCCTTCTCTGCAATTGCCGACGCAACTGATGGCGCGCGACAGTAGTGCCAGTGTCTGATTTCTGCAACCGATTGCATTAATTTTCTGCTGCGGCGCAACCAAATCCATTCTGTTCTGCCTTTAAAACGCTTTGTTTTACGCACTCTCGCTCTGAAAAACCGCGCGTGGCGATGTGCTGCACTGCGTAATGCAATCGATTGCATTAAATTTTAAACCGCTTCATAATGAGTCACCTGCTCAGCAAATGTGCAGAGCGAAAATTACAACTCTGGAGACGACC
>JAIELO010000245.1 GCA_019752915.1 Burkholderiaceae bacterium | reverse complement strand
GAATTCATCAAGAAAGTCTGGGAGTGGAAAGAAAAATCCGGCTCCACCATCACCGGCCAGATGCGCCGTCTGGGCGCGTCGCCGGACTGGCAGCGCGAATACTTCACGATGGATGAACCGCGCTCGAAAGTGGTAACCGACGTCTTCGTGCGTCTGCACGAGCAAGGCCTGATCTACCGTGGCAAGCGTCTGGTCAACTGGGATCCGGTGCTGGGCACCGCCGTTTCCGATCTGGAAGTGGTATCCGAAGAAGAAGATGGCTCGATGTGGTACATCCAGTACCCGCTGGCCGATGGCAGCGGTTCACTGACGGTGGCCACTACCCGTCCGGAAACCATGCTGGGCGACGTCGCCGTGGCCGTTGACCCGACCGATGAGCGCTATCAACCGCTGGTCGGCAAGCTGCTGAAACTGCCGCTCTCCGAGCGTGAAATCCCGATTATTGCCGACAGCTATGTGGACAAGGAATTCGGTACCGGTTGCGTGAAAATCACCCCGGCACACGACTTCAACGATTACGCCGTCGGCCAGCGCCACAATCTGGCCATGCCATCGATTCTGACGCTGGAAGCGAAAATCAGCGACGACGCGCCAGAAGCCTACCGTGGTCTGGACCGTTTCGAAGCGCGCAAGAAAATCGTCGCCGATCTGGAAGCACTGGGTCTGCTGGAACAGGTCAAACCGCACAAGCTGATGGTGCCACGTGGCGACCGTACCGGCGTGGTGATCGAACCGATGCTGACCGACCAGTGGTTTGTGGCGATGAGCAAACCGGCACCGGAAGGCACTTTCTTCCCGGGCAAATCGATCGCTGAAACGGCGCTCGACAAAGTGGCCAGCGGCGAAATCAAATTCGTACCGGAAAACTGGAGCACCACCTACAACCAGTGGCTCAACAACATTCAGGACTGGTGCATCTCGCGTCAACTGTGGTGGGGTCACCAGATTCCGGCATGGTATGACGACGCTGGCAATATCTTCGTCGCCAAAACCGAGGCAGAAGCCATCGCCAAAGCGGCCGCACAGGGCATCACCGCGCCGCTGCGTCGCGACAGCGACGTACTCGACACGTGGTTCTCGTCCGCACTGGTGCCGTTCTCGACGCTGGGCTGGCCGCAAGAAACCCCGGATCTGAAAGCCTTCCTGCCATCGTCGGTGCTGGTCACCGGCTTCGACATCATCTTCTTCTGGGTGGCGCGCATGGTCATGATGACCGCGCACTTTACCGGCAAGGTGCCGTTCAACACCGTCTACGTGCACGGTCTGGTCCGCGATTCGCAAGGCCAGAAGATGTCCAAGTCCAAGGGCAACACGCTGGACCCGATCGACCTGATCGACGGCATCGGTATCGAAGCGCTGGTAGAAAAACGCACCACCGGCCTGATGAACCCGAAAGCAGCCGAGAAGATCGCCAAAGCCACCCGCAAGGAATTCCCGGAAGGCATCGCTGCCTACGGTACCGACGCGGTACGCTTCACCATGGCGTCGTACGCTTCGCTGGGTCGCAACATCAACTTCGATCTGGGTCGCGCCGAAGGCTACCGCAACTTCTGCAACAAGATGTGGAACGCTACCCGCTTCGTGCTGATGAACACCGAAGGCAAGGATTGCAGCGCCAATGAAGCCGACCTGTCGATGGCCGACAAGTGGATCATTTCGCTGCTGCAGAAAGCCGAGCTGGAAATTGCCAAAGGCTTCGAAGACTACCGCTTCGATAACATCGCCTCGGCCATCTACAAGTTCGTCTGGGACGAGTACTGCGACTGGTATCTCGAAGTGGCCAAAGTGCAGGTACAAAGCGGCACCGAAGGCCAGCAGCGCGCTACCCGTCACACCCTGCTGCGCGTGCTGGAAGTGGTGCTGCGTCTGGCGCACCCGATCATTCCTTTCGTCACCGAAGCGCTGTGGCAAGCCGTCGCTCCGCTGGCTGGCAAGACCGGCGATTCGATCATGCTGCAACCCTACCCGATCGCCAACCCGGCCAAGATCGACGAATCGGCCGAAGCCTGGATGCAGCAACTGAAGGCGCTGACCGATGCGACCCGCAATCTGCGCGGCGAAATGCAACTGGCTCCGTCGCTGCGGGTACCGCTGATCGTCGAACCGGGCAATGCCGCCGATCAGGCAGCGATGCAGGTGTTCGCACCGTACATCCAGTCGCTGGGCAAGCTGGCCGAAGTACAGATCGTCGATGCGCTGCCGGAATCGCCGGCCGCCGTCTCGATCGTCGGTACGACCAAGCTGATGCTGAAAGTGGAAATCGACGTGAAAGCCGAGCGTGAGCGCCTGGGCAAGGAGATCACCCGTCTGGAAGGCGAGATCAACAAGGCCAACGGCAAGCTGTCGAACGAAAGCTTTGTGGCCCGCGCACCGGCAGAAGTGGTCGCGCAGGAAAAAGAACGGGTTGCCAACTTCAGCGCTACGCTGAGCAAGATGCGCGAACAGTTCGCCAAGCTGCCAGCCGCCTAAGCGGTTCAGTCAGCATCGCTTCCGGATAGGTCGGGAGCAGTGGCACTGCCGGTTCGCCGGCAGCGCTGCTGCTCCCGGCCTTTTTTTATTCGGCGAGCAAGGCAGCGTAGCGGGCGATGTCGACGTTGCCGCCACTGAGGATGATGCCGATACGCTGGCCCTGCAGCGGCGCGGATGGCGCTGCCGCCATGGCACGCGCGGCGGCGAAACCGAGGCAGCCAGTCGGCTCCACGACCAGCTTCATGCGTTCGGCAAAGAAACGCATCGCGGCGCGCAGTTCGGCATCGCTCACCGTCAGAATCTCATCGACGTCACGGCGGATGATGGGGAAGGTCAGTTGTCCCAGATGCTGGGTCTGGGCGCCATCCGCAATGGTTTGCGGCGTGTCGATATGCACGATGCTGCCGCTGCGGAAC
>JAIELO010000063.1 GCA_019752915.1 Burkholderiaceae bacterium | reverse complement strand
GTGGCCGCAATCGAGCACCAGTTCGATCTGGCTGGACGCGTAGGACAGCAGCCAGATTTCGCGCTGCACCACCACTTCGAAGAGTGCTTCGAGCCGGTCGTTCAGTCCCTTTACTGAAAGTACCTCGCGCCAGTGCTGCTCATTGCCGATCAACTTGCGCAGTTTGCCCAGCTGCGGCCATGGGCGGCTGACCGGGCCTTGCCACTCGTTGCGCTGGTGCAGGCCGCTCTGGACACTGCCACCGGCTTTCATGGTCTGCACCCATAGCCCGTCTTCCTTGCGCACGCGCAGGCCTGCGCCGTGGCGCAGCAGGTGCAGATCGGGGGTGTCGAAATAGTGCGCCGTCAGCTGCTGGGTGCGGGTTGCCACACCGGCCAGCAGCGGATGGCGGCGCAGTTCCGCATTGTCAGCGGGCGCGAGCAGCAGTTTGAGTTCGATTTCCATCAGCTCAGTGTAGTCAGTTGCTTCAACGCGGGTCGCACTGCACCAGTGCCGCCCATGCCGGGATAGCCACGCGCCAGAATTCGGCGATGCTGCTGGCAGTGAGATCGAGACCGAGGAAGCGGGCGGCAGGGATCAGCGCGTGTTCCAGCAGATGCGCTGGTGCAACGCCTTGATCGAAGGCGGTGGCGCCAGTCTGTTTGGAGAGTTTCTCACCCTGCGCATTGCATACCACCGGCACGTGCAGATAGCGCGGTTGCGGCAAACCCAGTTGCTGTTGCAGGTACAACTGGCGCGGCGTGGAGTCGAGCAGGTCGGCGCCGCGCACAATGTCGGTAATGCCTTGCGCGCCGTCGTCCACCACCACCGCCAGCTGGTAAGCCCAGAAGCCGTCAGCCCGGCGGATCACGAAGTCGCCCACTTCGTCGCTCAGGTCCTGACTGATGTGACCGGCCCAGCGGTCATCGGTGCCCAGCACGCAGTGGGGGGACTGCGGCACTTTCAGGCGCAGCGCACGCGCCGCCTTGCCCGCTGCCAGACCGTTGCGGCAGGTGCCCGGATAAATTAGTGCCTGCGCCTGCTTGCCGGTCAGGCTTAGCTGGGAATCGGCGATTTCCTTGCGCGAGCAGCCGCAGGGATAGACCAGTTCGCCCAGTTGCAGTAGCGCCTGCTCGTACAGGGCGGTGCGCTGGCTTTGCCACGTGATCTCGCCATCCCACTGCATGCCGCAGCGCTGTAGCGAAGCGATGATGTGCTGGTCGGCACCGGCCACGTTGCGGTCGCCATCGACATCTTCGATGCGTAATAGCCACTGGCCATGGTGGGCGCGGGCGTCCAGATAGCTGGCCATGGCGGCCACTAGCGAGCCGATATGCAGGGGGCCGGTGGGGGAGGGCGCGAAACGGCCAAGGTAGGGCAGGTGCTCAGTCATGGCGTTATTTTAGCGCGCTGATCGCATACAATGGTGGCGCGGTAATTTTTGACCATCCGCCCCCATTACTTTTGAACTCAGGAAATCATGCAAAAAATGACCCCCTCCTATCTTGCTTCCGCTGTGGCTATGAGCCTGGCGCTGGCATTCCCTGTTCATGCGGCTGGCAATGCCAGCGCTGCTGCCGTCGTCAAGGAAGCGCCGCTGCGCGCCCATCTGGCTTTCCTCGCCAGCGATGTGCTGGAAGGCCGTGGCACCGGCCAGCGTGGTGCGGATCTGACGGTTGCCTACCTCGAAACGCAGGCGCAGGCACTGGGCCTGAAACCGGGCAATGGCAGCAGCTTCCGCCAGTCGGTGATGATCGCCGGCGTCAAGACCGATCCGGCGGCCAGCACGCTGGCACTGCAGGCTGGTGGTCAGGCACTGCCGATCCGCTTTGGCGATGACTGGGTGTTCGCCCCCGGCGACGCCACCGCGACCCATGCCTTCGATAATGAGCTGGTGTTCGTGGGCTATGGCATCACTGCACCGGACGAACAGTGGAACGACTTCAAGGGTCTGGATCTGAAGGGCAAGGTTCTGGTGATGATGGTCAATGATCCTCAGCCGACTGCCGAACAGCCGAACCGCTTCAACGGCAAAGGGCTGACGTACTACGGCCGCTGGACCTATAAATTCGAAGAAGCCCGCCGTCAGGGCGCTGCCGGGGTGTTGCTGATTCACACCACGCCGACTGCCTCGTATGGCTGGAGTGTGATCCAGAACAGCTGGTCGGGTGTGGAGCGCTTCCAGCTGGCCGCAGGTACGCTGGGCAGCCCGCTGCAAGGCTGGATGACGGATGCCACCGCACAGGCACTGTTCAAGGCGGCCGGTCAGGATCTGGACGCACTGCGTGCCGCGGCGGAACGCAAGGACTTCAAGCCGGTCACGCTGGCTGCCAAACTGACCGGCACCATGCAGGCTGCCGTGCGTAAAGTCGAGCAGTTCAACGTGGCGGCGGTGGTGCCGGGTACCGATCCGAAGCTGAAAGACGAAGTCGTCATTTACAGCGCGCACTGGGACCATCTGGGCAAGCAGGGTGAAGGCAAGGATGTGATCTTCAATGGCGCGGTGGACAATGCGTCCGGTACCGCAGCACTGCTGGCGATGGCGCAGGAAGCCATCCATGCACCGGCAAAACGTAGCCAGATGTTCCTGTGGGTAGCGGCCGAAGAGCAGGGTCTGCTCGGTAGCGCAGCGTATGCTGCGGCACCGCTGTGGCCACTGGCGAAAACGGCGGCCAACCTGAATCTGGATAGTCTGAACTTTGTCGGCGCGACGCGCGACATCGGCACCCAGGGTAGCGAGCGCACCGAACTGGGTATGCTGGCAAGCAGCACCGCCAAGGCGATGGGCATGCGCATTGCGGATGCAGAACCGGATCTGGCCGGCGGCTACTTCCGTAGCGACCACTTCAATTTTGCCAAGAATGGTGTGCCAGCGTTCTCGATCGAATCGGGCCGCGACTACATCAAGGATGTCGC
>JAIELO010000154.1 GCA_019752915.1 Burkholderiaceae bacterium | reverse complement strand
ATCGCGCTGAAAAACTGCTGGCCGATAAAGCCATCGCCCAGCGTGAATACGACGAACGCGCCTCGATCTTCAAGCAGCTCGACGCCGATGCCCGCGCCGCGCAGGCACAGTATGAAGCGGCGCGCCTGAATCTGGGCTACACCCGGGTGCAGTCGCCGATCAATGGCCGGGTATCGAAAGCGGAAATCACGCTGGGCAATCTGGTTGATGCGTCGGCGGTACTGACCTCGGTGGTGTCGCTCGAACATATCTATGCCTCGTTTGACGGCGATGAAGAAACCTATCTGCGTGTCGGTGCGGCGGCCCATCAGGGGAAACCGGCCACGGTGCGCATCGGTCTGGCCAACGAAGAGGGCTTCCCGCACGAGGGCAAGCTGGAATTCGTCGACAACCAGCTCGACGCGCGCAGTGGTTCGGTGCGCATGCGTGCCACGCTGGCCAATGCCGATGGCGCACTGGTGCCGGGTCTGTTCGCGCGCGTCCAGCTGGCCGGCTCCGGCAACGCCAGCAATGCGCTGCTGATTAACGAGCGCGCCGTGAGCACCGACCAGAATCGCAAATTCGTGTTCGTGGTGGATAAGGACAACAAGGCGGAATACCGTCCGGTGGTGCTCGGCCCGATGGTCGACGGCCTGCGGGTGGTGCGTGACGGCCTGAAACCAGGCGAGAAGATTGTCGTCAATGGTCTGCAGCGCGTGCGTCCCGGCGCACCGATTACGCCGAACGTGGTGGCCATGGTGGAAAAAGTCGCCGTCGCCAAGACTGGCACTAGCAAGGAATAAGACTCTATGAATATCTCCCGATTTTTTGTCGACAAGCCGATTTTTGCGGCTGTTCTGTCGATCGTCATTTTTGTCGCGGGTCTGATCGCGATCTTCAAGCTACCGATCTCGGAGTATCCGGACGTGGTGCCGCCATCGGTGGTGGTGCGCGCCCAGTATCCGGGCGCGAATCCGAAGATCATCGCTGAAACCGTGGCCGCGCCTCTGGAAGAGCAGATCAACGGTGTCGAGAACATGCTGTATATGTCCTCGCAAAACACCTCGGATGGTGCACTGGCACTGACCGTTACCTTCAAGATCGGCACCAACGTCGAACAGGCCGAAACGCAGGTGCAGAACCGCGTGCAGCGTGCCTTGCCGCGTCTGCCGGACGAAGTACGTCAGATCGGCGTGACGACTGTCAAGTCTTCGCCCAACCTGACCATGGTGGTCCACCTGAATTCGCCGAACGGCCGTTACGACGACCTGTATCTGCGTAACTACGCGGTGCTCAACATCAAAGACCAGCTGGCGCGTCTGCCCGGCATGGGCGAGGTGCAATTGTTCGGTTCGGGCGATTACGCGATGCGCGTCTGGCTCGATCCGCAGAAAGTGGCGCAGCGCGGCCTGATCGCCAGTGATATCGTCACTGCGATCCGTGAGCAGAACGTGCAGGTGGCTGCCGGTGTGCTTGGCCAAGGCCCGAGCAAGGGCGCTGACTTCCAGCTGACCGTGAATACCCAGGGGCGTCTGCAGTCGGAGGAAGAATTCGGCAACATCGTCCTGAAGACCAATAGCAACGGCGGGGTCACACTGCTGAAAGATGTCGCGCGTCTGGAAATGGGCTCGAACTCCTACGCTTTGCGTTCGCTGCTGAACAATAAATCGGCGGTAGCGATCCCGATTTTCGAAGCACCTAACGCGAATGCGCTGCAACTGTCGTCTGACGTACGTGCCACCATGGCCCGTCTGTCGAAAGATTTCCCGGAAGGCGTCGAATACAGCATTGTGTACGACCCGACCCAATTCGTGCGTGAATCGATCCGCTCCGTGATCCACACCCTGATCGAAGCGATCATTCTGGTGGCACTGGTGGTGATCGTGTTCCTGCAAACCTGGCGCGCATCGGTGATTCCGCTGCTGGCCGTGCCAGTGTCGGTGGTGGGTACTTTCGCCGTGATGCTGGGCTTTGGCTTCTCGATCAATACCCTGTCGCTGTTTGGCCTGGTGCTGGCGATCGGTATCGTGGTCGATGATGCCATCGTGGTAGTGGAAAACGTCGAGCGTAATATTCACGATGGTCTGAACCCGCGTGAAGCGACCATTCAGGCGATGAAAGAGGTGAGTGGTCCGATTATCGCCATTGCACTGGTGCTGTGCGCGGTGTTCGTGCCGATCGCGTTTGTCTCCGGTCTGTCCGGCCAGTTCTACAAGCAGTTTGCGCTGACCATCGCGATTTCGACCGTGATCTCCGCTTTCAGTTCGCTGACCCTGGCGCCAGCGCTGGCCGCGGCGCTGCTGAAACCGCACGATGCACCGAAAGATGCACTGACGCGCGCCATGGATGGTGTGTTCGGTGGCTTCTTCAAGTGGTTCAACCGTTTCTTCAACCGTGCTTCGCAACGTTATGAAAGCGGTGTGACGGGCGTGTTGAAGCGCAAAGGTTCGTCGCTGGTGGTGTACGCCGTGCTGGCCGTGGCCGCCGGCTTCATGTTCAAGCTGGTGCCACCGGGCTTTGTACCGGCGCAGGATAAGCAGTACCTGATCGGCTTTGCCCAGTTGCCTGACGCGGCGTCGCTGGATCGTACCGATGCCGTGATTCGCCAGATGTCGGACATCGCCAAGGAAATCCCCGGCGTGGAAAATTCGATTTCCTTCCCGGGTCTGTCGATCAACGGCTTTACCAATGCCCCGAACGCCGGCATCGTGTTCACCGGTCTGAAGCCATTCGACCAGCGCACCAAGCCTAGCGAAACGGCGGAAGCGATTGCTGCGGAAATCAACAAGCGCATGGGTGCCATCGAAGGTGCGTTCGTGATGGTGCTGCCACCGCCGCCCGTCAATGGTCTGGGCACTACCGGTGGTTTCAAACTGATGCTGGAAGACCGCGACAACCTCGGTTACGACGCGCTCTACAAA
>JAIELO010000191.1 GCA_019752915.1 Burkholderiaceae bacterium | reverse complement strand
ATCTGCCGGAAGCGGCCATCACGGCCGGTCAGGGGGCAAGCGCGCTGGCCAGCCATCGGGCGCAGGTGCATGCCCTGATGGCGCAACTGGGCTCCGTGCATTTACGCTGGCTGCCCCGGCATCGCAATGCGGCAGCAGACCAGCTTTCCCAGCAAGCGCTAACATCCGCGCCGCCTATTGATAACTAGCAGGCAATAGTGCGAAATAGCGCGAAATAGCGCAAACCAGTCGCGCTTAGTGATGTTTAGACTTAGGCTGCCAGCGCGGTCGTCTCGACCAGACCCATATCGGCGCTGGCCATCAGCTTGTCGATGTCGACCAGAATCAGCATGCGCTCATCCACGGTACCAAGGCCGATGATGTGGTCGGTATTCATATTGCCACCGATATCCGGTGCCGCTTTCATCTGCTCTGGCAGCAAGGTGGTCACGTCGGACACCCGGTCGACTACCATGCCAACCACGCGCTGGCCGATGTTCAGAATGATCACCACCGTGAACTGGTCGTAGGTCGGCGTGCCGAGATTGAATTTGATGCGCATGTCCACGATCGGCACAATGATGCCGCGCAGATTGACCACGCCTTTGACGAACTCCGGCGCATTGGCAATCCGGGTCGGCGCTTCGTAACTGCGGATTTCGCTGACTTTCTGGATGTCGATGCCATATTCTTCCTGACCCAGCGTGAAAGCGAGGTACTCGGCAGCAGGAGTGGCGTGCAGTTCAGTGACGTTGGACATGGGCTTGACCTTGGAAAGGAAGTTGACTGCGTGGAATATTACCGCAAGCCAACAAATAAAGCACCAAATAAATGCACCTTGGCAATAAATCGCCTGAATAACCTGTTGCCGGGTGCGCTTCTAACCGATTACAAAGGCTTGGCAGGTGACTTAACACCGGCGCCATGGCTATTGGCGGGCAACACACGGGTCAGCGGCAGCGGTTGCGCTTGCGTGCGCAACGGCATGCCGCGCACGTTACCCGACAGCATGTCGTTATCGCCAGCAACGGGACGGGAAACACTCGCCATCGCAGAACTGGTCAGCGGTGCTGCGATAACCAGGACGCCACGTCCTACGGCACGCCCGTCTTCGGGGCGCGGTATAAAGCGCGGTGCCAGCGTCGGCGTGTCATCCAGCGCCCATGCCATGGACGTGCCCAGGGTGTAAAGCACCGCAGCCAGCGTAACAGTGATGCGCATAGGGTTCGCCATTAATTGTCAGTTATGAATGCATTTTGCATAATCCCGCGCCAATAAGCAAGCGCGTGATACATTTCCGCAAAAAAACTACAACTGCACAACACCCGCGCCAGACTGTATGATTTAAAACATCTTTTTTGCCCCGTGACGGAGACCCATGAATAGCTTGCTGACCCACTGGCACCCGCTGCTGGTGCAACTGGCCGAGAGCGCTAGCGGCGGCGACGCGGCACACGATAGCAATCACCTGCACCGGGTCTGGCGCAATGCCAGCCAGTTGCTGGAAGACTACCCCGAAGCCGATGCACTGGTCGTGATGGCGGCCTGCTATCTGCATGATCTGGTGAATTTACCGAAGAACCATCCCGAGCGTACGATGGCCTCGCGTCAGGCCGCCTTGCTAGCCAGCCGCCAGCTGGCCGCGCTGGACTTCCCTGCCCGCCTGCTGTCCGGCGTTGCGCACGCAATTGAAAGCCATAGTTTCTCTGCCGGCATACACGCCGAAAGCATCGAAGCCAAGATCGTGCAGGATGCCGACCGGCTCGACGCGCTTGGCGCCGTCGGGCTGGCGCGGCTGTTCTATACCGCAGGACGCATGGGCAGCGGACTGGCGCACGCCGACGACCCGATGGCGCTGCACCGCGAACTCGATGAAAAAGCCTATGCCATCGATCACATCGACACCAAGCTGGTTGCCATCCCCGCTAAAATGCAGACCGAAGCGGGACGCCGTCTGGCCAACCAGCGCCTGCTGGCACTGACCAGCTTCCGCGACGACTTTATCGCCGAGTGGGCCGCCAGTCCGGCCACTCCCTGAAACCTCACTAGCGCACCCATGTCCCGTCCTCCTAACGATTCCACGGCCAGCCAGCCACGCCGATTTGGCGCCAGCGCACCGGCCAGCCTGAATTTCATCCTCGTCAGCGTGTTCATCGACATGCTGGGCATCGGCCTGATCGTACCGGTATTGCCGATGCTGGTGGGCGAATTCACCAGCGACCGCGAACAGCAGGCGCACTGGTTTGCCATCATGAGCGCCGTGTTCGGCCTGATGCAATTTCTCTGCATGCCGATGCTGGGCGCCATCAGCGACCGTATCGGCCGCCGCCCGGTGCTGCTGTATTCCATGGCCGGCATGTGTCTGAATTTTCTCACCACCGCATGGGCACCGAATCTGGCCTGCCTGTTTATCGGCCGCGTGGTGGGCGGCCTGTCCTCGGCCAGCATGTCGGTCGCCTCGGCCTATGCCTCCGATATTTCGACGCCGGACAACCGCGCCAAAAGCTTCGGCAAAGTCGGCGCCGCCTTTGGCTTAGGCTTTATCTGTGGCCCCATGCTGGGCGGCCTGCTGGGCAGCGTCAATCTGCACCTGCCGTTCTACGTTGCGGCCGGCCTGTCGGCACTGAATTTCATCTACGGTTATCTGGTCGTACCGGAATCGCTCCCTGCCGGGAAGCGCGCACCATTCAGTCTGGCACGCATCAATCCCCTCAGCGCCCTGCTGCGACTGGTGCAGCGCAAGGATATCCGCGGCCTGGTGATCACCTTCGCACTGGTTACCTGTGCCCAGATGATGTTGCAGACCACCTGGGTGCTGTACACCACCTTCCGTTTCCACTGGACACCCACTGACAACGGCATTGCGCTGTTTGTGGTGGGGCTGCTCAGTGCCGTGGTGCAGGGTGGGCTGCAAGGCCGCTTGATGAAGCATTTCGGTGAGCAACGC
>JAIELO010000433.1 GCA_019752915.1 Burkholderiaceae bacterium | reverse complement strand
CTTTGAGCCAGACCGTGCCCCGTGATACCCGGGCCGGTGTGCATGGCATCCGTGATGCGCTGACACTGGCGCAGGCGGCGGCCCTACAGGCGCCACCGCTGCGTATGGAGCAGGTGTGGGGCGGGCGCGCTGCCGCCTGATCAGTTCAACAGGGAATCGAGGCGCCCCTGCTGGGCCAGTTCGCGCAGTACCTGAATCGTGTCGAGATCGGCCGCGTGATAGGCCGAGCGGCGGTAATCGTCATACATGCTATTGGCGGCATCGGTCGCGGCATCATGGCCGTCGTCATACTGGAAGCGCACGAACAGCGCCCCTTCGGTCGGGCTTTCGATGCTCATGGTCAGACTCGACATGCTGATCTCGCCTTGCGCCGGTACCAGATAGCGCACCTCCCGCATGGGCTCGAACTCCACCCGGTCGGCCACTTCCAGTTCGCCGTAACGTAGACGCCGGCTCAAGCCCTCGACGCTGCGTGCGTCGATATGGCATTCGTCCAGATGGGGCATGAACAGTTGTGGCGATTCGGCGCGCAGCACCAGCCCGCGCCACAGTTGTTCTACGCTAAGCGGTTCCAGCAGGGGATTGAGGTCGTCGTTGATCTCGATGAGATGTTCAAATTTCATGGTTTTAGCAAAATAGGTCAGGCGCATGCGCCACATTCCAGCATGGTAACGCAAATGGCGCCGGTGCCTCTAGCGCGCTGCTACAATGCGGCAACGATTCCCAGCATGAGCCCACCCGATGTCCAAAGCCCCCCAGTTCGGCCTGAATGTACCGCAAAGCGAGGCCGTGACCTATCTGGACGGCCCCTGTCTGGTGCTGGCCGGTGCCGGTTCGGGCAAGACCCGGGTGATTACCCAGAAAATTGCCCACCTGATTGAAGATCGCGGTTACGACCCGCGTACCATTGCCGCGCTGACCTTTACCAACAAGGCCGCGCTGGAAATGCAGGAACGGATCGCAAAATTGCTCAAACAGCCACGTCAGGCCAAGCAGCTGACCGTGTCCACCTTCCACTCGCTGGGTGTGAAAATCCTGCGGCAGGAAGCCAACGGGGTGGGCCTGAAAGACCGCTTTTCCATCATGGATAGCGATGACTGCGGTTCGCTGATCCAGGATCTGGCGATTACCACCGACAAGCAGATCGTGCGCCGCATGCAGACCGCGATTTCGCTGTGGAAGAACGGCCTGATCGATCCCGTACAGGCCTTGTCGCAAGCGGTCGACGAGGACGAAGCACAGGCGGCGCGCATCTACGCCAGCTATGTGGCGACCCTGTCGGCCTATCAGGCGGTCGATTTCGATGACCTGATCCGCCTGCCGGTGGAACTGTTCCGGAATAACGAGCCAATCCGCGACAAGTGGCAGCGTCGTTTGCGCTACCTGCTCATGGATGAATATCAGGACACCAATACCTGCCAGTACGAACTGGTGAAACTGATGGTGACCGGACTGGGCAAAAAGCCCATGTTCACGGCCGTGGGCGACGACGATCAGGCCATCTACGCGTGGCGCGGCGCCTCGGTGGAAAATCTGAAAACCCTGCAGACCGACTTCCCCGATCTGGCCGTGATCAAACTGGAGCAGAACTACCGCTCCACTACCCGCATCCTGCAGGCGGCCAATGCCGTGATCGGCAACAATCCCAAGCTGTTCGAGAAGTCGCTCTGGTCGGAACACGGACTGGGCGAACCGATCAAGGTGCTGGGCATGGCCAACGATGATCAGGAAGCCGAACAGGTGGCCATCATGATTTCGGCCGACCATTTCGAGCGCAAGAACAAATGGTCCGATTACGCAATTCTGTACCGCGGCAACCATCAGGCCCGCGTGATCGAGCAATGCCTGCGCAAGGAACGCATTCCGTACACCATCTCCGGTGGGCAGAGTTTCTTCGACAAGGCAGAGATCAAGGACATCATCAGCTATCTGCGTCTGCTCGCCAATACCGACGATGATCCGGCGTTTATTCGCGCCGTGACCACACCGCGCCGCGGCGTCGGCCAGTCGACGCTGGAAACGCTGGGCACCTTCTCGGGACAGTGGCAGTGCTCGCTGTTCGAAGCCGTCTTTAAAGGCGGCATCGAAGGCTTGCTGGCCGATAAGCAGTTGCGCCCGCTGCGCGAATTCTGCAATTTCATCAACCAGCTGGAGTCGCGCGCCAGCCGGCCGGGACCGAGCGGCAGCGGCGACAATGCCGCGCAGGTGCTCGACGATATGCTGGAAGCGATCAACTACGAATCCTATCTCTACGATATGTTCGACGAGCGCGCTGCCCAGAGCAAATGGCAGAACGTGCTGGAATTTACCAACTGGCTCAAAGAGCGCGGCCGCGGCGGTAAAGACCGCGATGGCGACGAAAAAAATGTGCTGGAACTGACCCAGATGGTGGCGCTGATGTCGATGCTGGAAGGGCAGGACGAAGACCCCGATGCGGTGCGCATGTCGACCCTGCATGCTTCCAAAGGACTGGAGTATCCGCACGTGTTTCTGGTCGGCGTGGAAGAAGGCATTCTGCCGCACAAGGGCGATGCCGATGCGCCGGCCGAGTCGATCGCCGCGCGGGTGCAGGAAGAACGCCGTCTGATGTACGTGGGCATTACCCGTGCCCAGCGCACTCTGACCGTGACGTGGTGCAAAAAACGCAAGCGCGCTGGCGAGCTGGTGCATTGCGATCCCTCGCGCTTCATCAAGGAAATGGCGCTCGACGTGGGGACGGCCGTGCCGCTCGAATCCGAGGTGCTGACCCCACGCGAACGGCTAGCAAGAATGAAGGAATTGCTGGCCACGCCCAAGTCGCCGAGCAATGATGACTGATACGCAAACAACTGTTGCGTAAAAGCGCCGCGATAGCATGATTCCTGTGTGCACATGTGCACAGGGGGACGAACAGGTCTAGTATGGATTGAGCGTGCAGGTCTTAACGCAC
>JAIELO010000170.1 GCA_019752915.1 Burkholderiaceae bacterium | reverse complement strand
CTGCTCCGATTCCAACACCGCCTCCGGCACCAGCGCCTGCGCCTGCTCCGATTCCGGCACCGCCTCCAGCACCAGCGCCTTGTCGCACAACAGCCAGTCGCCGTCAGGGCCAAGCAACTGCTGCGCCACGAAGGCCAGCAACTGCTCCTGCTCGGCCGGCGAGGAAGCCGCCGCCGACCAGCATATCTCATAGCCCAGCACGCGCTGCTGCGCGTCGAGCAGCGGTTCACGCACGAGAAAATCAGTGTGAAGCATGGTGGTTAGCCCAAAAACACAGGCCCGCACTAGGCGGGCCGGAATCGCCCTGCCAGCAGGGCTATCGCGCAGGGGGGCGCCTCCCCGTCAGCGGCAACAGCCCGCCCCACGGGTGGATGCTGGCTAGTCACTGCGGTGGAGCGTGTGGTCTCTACGCGACAAAACCTCTTTGCCCGGCGCCATCGCAAGCCTGCCGACGGTGCCGCGCGACGAATATCGTATCAGGCGCCGAGTTTTTCGAAGATCTTGTTCAGCTTCTCATCCAGCGTCGCCGCAGTGAAAGGCTTCACTACGTAACCGTTGGCGCCCGCTTGTGCAGCAGCGATAATGTTTTCTTTTTTCGCTTCCGCGGTCACCATCAGCACTGGCAATTTGGCCAGCGCGGGGTCAGCACGGATGTTTTGCAGCATGGTCAGACCGTCCATATTTGGCATATTCCAGTCCGAGACCACGAAATCGAACGATTCGGCGCGCAGTTTGGCCAGCGCCATCACGCCATCTTCGGCTTCGTCGACATTGGCATAACCCAGTTCTTTCAACAGATTCCGGACAATGCGGCGCATCGTCGAAAAATCGTCTACGACTAAAAATTTCATCTTTGGATCAGCCATGAATTACTCCGTTGTTTCTCTACGCGGTTGTTAATAGTATCTGCAATTGCCAGCAAGTTGTAGGATAGCATTTTCGTTGCTTGAAGGCGAACAAAGTCGCACTAAAACGTCACACTTGACATTTTAAACTCGTAATGCGCGCATCCCGTGTGCTGCGAGGTGCCCCAGCACCATCCCCGGCAGCGCTGAAAGCGCTCCCACTTCATGCGCGGCGCCGATCGCAATCGCTTCACGGGGCATGCCGAACACCACACAACTGGCTTCGTCCTGGGCAAAATTATGGGCACCCGCCTGTTTCATTTCCAGCATCCCGGCCGCGCCATCCTTGCCCATCCCCGTCAGAATCACCCCGACGGCATTCTTACCGGCCAGCTGGGCTGCCGAACGGAACAGCACATCCACCGAAGGACGGTGGCGGTTGACCGGCTCGGCCTGATCGATGCGGGTCATGTAGTTGGCACCGCTACGGGCCAGATACAGGTGCGAGTGGCCCGGCGCGATATACGCGTGTCCGGGCAGGATACGTTCATTGCCGGCCGCTTCCTGTACCGAAATCTTGCACAGCGAATCAAGGCGCTGGGCAAACGAACGGGTGAAGCCTTCCGGCATGTGCTGGGTAATCAGAATACCGGGGCAATCGGATGGCATCTGCATCAGGAATTCACGGATCGCTTCGGTACCTCCGGTGGAGGCGCCGATGATAATCAGCTTCTCCGAGGAGGTCAAAGGATTGCGCAGTTGCGGCAACTGGGCCTGGGCAGGGCTACCGGCGGCCGGCAGCACGCGGGCGCGCACGCGCGCCTTGGCCGCCGCGCGGATTTTGTCGGTAATCAGTTCGGTATATTCACGCATCCCGGCTTGAATCGAAATCTTGGGTTTGGTCACAAAATCGACCGCCCCCAGCTCCAGGGCGCGCATGGTAATTTCCGAGCCGCGCTCGGTCAGCGAAGACACCATCACCACCGGCATCGGACGCAAGCGCATCAGCTTCTCGAGGAAATCGAGACCATCCATCTTGGGCATCTCGACGTCCAGCGTCAGCACGTCGGGATTGGTCTGTTTGATCATTTCACGCGCCACCAGCGGGTCGGGGGCAGCCCCCACTACCTGCATATCGGGCTGGCTGTTAATGATTTCGCTCATCACGCTACGGATCAAGGCCGAGTCGTCGACGATTAGTACTTTTGTCTTCATGACACACTACTTTCCGGGCAAGAGGCCCTTACTACCCTGATTAGGCGATCAGAACAGATCGATATCGCCACTGACAGGTTCTTTTTTCAGGCGGCTAGCGTACTCGATTTCGCGTTTAACCAGCGTATCGTTATGAGTCTGCATCAGTTTCTTGACCAGTACCTTACCGGTGCGCGGGAAAAAATACACTTTACGAGGGTGGATATCGTTGAGATCTTCTGCCACCACCCGGATTTTTTCCACTTTCAGGAAATTCAGCACGAAGGCGGCATTGCGCTCACCGACGTTAATTGCGGTAAAGCCTTTCAGCACCGCACCACCACCAAAACACTTCGCTTCCAGATTTTCCCGCTTGGCACCGGCTTTCAGCAAATCATTGATCAGCACCTCCATGGCATAGGTGCCATAGCGCGCCGATGCCGACACCGGGCTGTTCGGCTCGCCGCCGTCGGGCAACATGAAATGGTTCATGCCGCCCAGTCCGGTAACGCGGTCGCGGATGCAGGCCGACACGCAGGAGCCTAGCACCGTCACGATCAGCATATCCTTATTGGTGTAATAGTACTCACCCGGCAGGATTTTCGCGGCCTGACAATCGAAGGTGCGGTCGTAATAGACGTTGGTGGCAAATTGTTCCAGATCCATGATTTCCCCTCAAAGCCGCGTAGGCGTTTTTTGCGCTGCGCCCCGGTGCTGGTCATCCAGTTCGTACACCGTCTTGCCGCGCAACTTCAACGCATCCGACACATACAGGAAATTCTCCGAATGGCCGGCAAACAGCAGCGCATCCGGCTTCATTAGTGGCACAAAGCGCGACAGAATCTTGCGCTGGGTCGCCTTGTCGAAATAGATCATCACGTTGCGACAGAAGATCACGTCAAACTGACCGGT
>JAIELO010000260.1 GCA_019752915.1 Burkholderiaceae bacterium | reverse complement strand
GGCGCGGGCAATGTCGACTTCGGAAATCACCTGCAAAGCCTTGGCGCGGAACGCCAGATCGCTGGGCTTGAGTGACTGCGCCGGTTCGCTTGACAGGTAGCCCAGTGCCCGCGCGCTGACGGTATCGAGCAGGTCGAGGCGGCCTAGCGGACGCAGCTTGTCGACGAATTCGCCCAGCATAAAGCCCATCAGACCTTCGGCTTCGCCGCGCAGGCGTTCGGACTGCTGCTGGGCCGAGCGCGCCAGCAAGCCCAGTACGCCAGCGAGCACGGCCAGTGCCAAGCCGACACTGAGCACGGCGATGCGGATGCGCTCGCGTGCTGTGACGCGCCGTCGTGACGCGTCGATGTACTCGCGTTCCAGTGCCGTCAGCACAAAACCCGGCACAGTCAGCAGGTCACTGGCCTGATCGGCCTGCAGACCAGCCGGTAGCAGCAGATCGCGCGAGCAGCCACTGTCTTTCCAGCGGATCGCCTGCTGGCGCACGCGGCTGCGTGTCTGCAGGGCGAGGCGGTGGCTTTCGATCCAGTCGGTCACGCGCGGCCAGCGCCGCAGCAAGGCTTCGTGCGCGACGGCGAACGCTGCCGCACCACTGGCCAGATCGCTGACGAACAGGCGCGCATCCACCAGTTCCTGCACCAGTTCCCGTTCCGCAGGACTATGCAGGGCTGACCAAGGCACGTGGCGCGAAGTCACCGCCATGTCGCCTTCGGCAATCTGTACCAGCTGCGACAGCACGTGGGGCAGGGCGTTGACCTGCGCAGGCGAGAGTCCCACGATGATCTGCTCGGCACGCCGGCCGATGGCGCCTTCCAGCCCGCCCAGCGCCTGAAACACCTCAAAGCGCAGGGCGCCATCGGCGCTGCGTTGACGGTACAGTTCGTGCAGGCAGTATTGCAACAGGGGCAGGGCGTCCGGGCTACTGGCGGCGGCATCGCTGAGCACATCATCGAGCTGGGCGCCGTTGTCGTTGCGTTCGAAGTGCAACTTAGCCGCACGGGCGGGCTGGCGGATGATGTCGCCAAGCTCGCTCACACTGGGCGGCAACAGGTCGAAATGACCACCTTGTTCCTTCAGTGCCATCAACTGGGGCGAGGCCACCAGCGCCGGATAGAAGTCGTTGCGACAGGCCAGAATCACGGTGATGGCGCCGCTGCGCGCCAGCAGATCAAGGCTGGCCAGCATTTGCTGGCGCTGCTGAGCACTGATGTGCGGCAGACGGAACAGTGCTTCGAAACGGTCGATGAACAGGGCTGTACGGCGGCCTGCTGCCGAGCCAACCAGTTGCGCCACCACGCCGGCGGGGTCAGTGTCCAGACGCCGCGCCAGCGTATCGGCACTTTCCTCGGGGAACCACGATTCCTGCTGGGCGTTCTCGCCATCGAGCAGCAGGCTGGCCAGTCCTTGCAGGGCACTCAGTTGCCCCAGATCGGCGCAGTCCAGCATCAGGTGGTCGTCGATGGCGGCTGCGGTGTCGCCCGGCTGGACCGCCATCAGACGCGGCAGCAGACCGGCGCGGATCAGCGAGGTTTTGCCGGAGCCGGACGGGCCGAGCACCAGCACCATGGCGCATGCGGCGCGACGCTGAGCTTGCAACGTTTGCCATAGCTGGCTGGTGACGCGCTGGCGACCGAAGAAAATGCCAGCGTGCTGTTCTTCGAACGCTTCCAGTCCGCGGAACGGCGAACCTTCCATCCACGCGCCGCTGGCAGCGGCATGTTGTTCCACCACGGCGGCGACGGCGCGGTAGCCGCGCTTGCGGATGGTCTCGATATAGCGCGGCGTTTTGCTGTCGTCGCCGAGCGCGCGGCGCAACTGGGCAATGGTTTTATGGACGGGATTGTCGCCACTCAGGCTGCTACCCCAGCACGCTTCGAGGATGGCTTCGCTGGAAACCACGGCGCCGTTCTGTTTGCATAAAAATAACAAAACATCCATCGCGCGCGGTTCCAGCGGCTGGCGTTCTTCACCGCGCAGCAGCGAGTTGCTGCTGGTCTCGACCTTCCACTCGCCAAATTGAAAATCCCGCAACCTTCTGCTGCGTGTTTCGTTTTCTTTTTTGTTCATACAAAACAATGACTTAGTGGCCGGAAGGTTAACGGAAGGTTAATCCGGCCGGATTCTCCTACAGTGGCGCTGTCTGCAGCCATGAGCAAGGTTGCGATTTTACAAGGAGAATATCATTAACAACTATATATCAGCTAATCCGGCAGCGTCGGCGTCGGGACTGCCGGTGGCAGCGGAGCAGATCCGTGCGGAATTACATCGTGTGCTATCGAGTCCGGGCTTCAGCCACGCGCCTCGCACCCGCTTGCTGCTCACATATATGGTTGAGCGTTACCAGTCTGGCGCGATGCGCGATTTGCAGGAATATGCGATCGGACTGTCCGTGTTCCGGCGTGATGTTGCTACTTATTCAACCACGGACGATCCGGTGGTGCGTGTCCAAGTAGGGCGTCTGCGCCGCAAGCTCGACGAGTATTACGCCACTGCGGGACGCGCCAGCTCTATCCATATTTCGATTCCTGCGCGCGGGTATGTGCCCGAAGTGGTGTTGCACCGGCCGCAGGGAGAGATTCCGCGGATTGCCGTAGACCGCCTCAGCTATCTGGGGGAGGAGGCCGAGGTCGCCAGTTTTAATCGCGGCTTGAACGAGGAACTGAGTTATCAGTTGCATCAGTTGCCGGGCATGGAGTTCGTACTGGGGCAGGAATCGGCAGCGCAGGAGTTGCCTGAGGGCTGGCGCGCCACCCATAAATTATCCGGTACGCTGCGCGCCGATAGTGGCACCTTGCGCGTCACGCTGCGCTTGCTGGACGTCAAAATGAAAAGTGTTGTATGGAGTAGCCAGACCGATGTGGATCGCGCCTTGTCGATCGAGCAACAAACCCGGCTGTCGCAGGCGTGCTGCGAGGCGTTGCGCCAGTATCTGCAGGTGGGTAGTCCAGCAGTCTGAGTGCGTTGGCCCGCTCCGTTGCAAGCAT
>JAIELO010000144.1 GCA_019752915.1 Burkholderiaceae bacterium | reverse complement strand
AGTGCTTGAGTATCCCTTCGCGGGTTTCGAACATCAGGTTCAGGCCGTTATAGGCGCCGTAATGTTCTTCCAGTTCATCCACCACCCGCAAGCTCTGCAGATTGTGTTCGAAGCCGCCATGCGCCTGCATGCACTCGTTAAGCACGTCCTGTCCGACGTGGCCGAACGGGGTGTGGCCCAGATCGTGGGCCAGCGAAATCGCTTCCACCAGATCTTCGTTGAGACGCAGATTGCGCGCCATCGAACGGCCGATCTGCGCCACTTCCAGACTGTGGGTCAGGCGAGTGCGGAACAGGTCACCTTCGTGATTGAGGAAGACCTGCGTCTTGTACTCGAGCCGGCGGAACGCCGACGAGTGAATAATGCGGTCGCGGTCGCGCTGGAACTGGCTGCGCGAGGCATGCGCCGCTTCCGGATAGCGCCGCCCGACGCCGCCCGCAGCATGGGCAGCATAGGGGGCGAGCAGGTCGTCGGGTAGCATGGCTGAGTGCCTTAAAGTAAGGAGCGTACTGGGTGGCGTAATGCGTCGCGGAGCTAGATACTGGCAGCCAGCGTGGCCAGCAGCAGTTCCTGCGGGGCGTTGGTGATGCTGGGTGCGCCCAGCGGTTTCATCAGAATGAATTTGATGGCGCCGCCTTCGTTTTTCTTGTCCACTTCCATCAGTTCGAGCCAGCGTGCGGTGCCCAGATCGGGCGCCTTGACGGGCAGACCGGCTGCCGCGACCAGCGCACGCACGCGCTCGACGGTGGCCGCATCGACCAGCCCCATGCGGTGCGACAGATCGGCCGCCATCACCATGCCGCAGCCGACCGCTTCGCCGTGCAGCCACTGGCCATACCCCATGCCCGCTTCGATAGCGTGGCCGAAGGTGTGGCCGAAATTGAGGATGGCGCGCAGTCCGCCTTCGCGTTCATCCTGACGCACCACGTCCGCCTTGATTTCGCAGGAACGCGCAATCGCATACGCCAGCGCGGCCTTGTCACGCGCCACCAGCAAGCCGATATTCGTTTCGATCCATTCGAAGAATGGCAGGTCGATCACGGCGCCGTATTTGATGACTTCGGCCAGTCCGGCGGCCAGTTCGCGCGCCGGCAGCGTTTCCAGCGTGGTGGTGTCAGCCAGCACGGCACGCGGCTGGTAGAACGCACCGATCATGTTCTTGCCCAGCGGGTGGTTGATGCCGGTCTTGCCGCCCACCGAGGAATCGACTTGCGAGAGCAGCGTTGTCGGCACCTGGATGAAATCGACGCCGCGCATATAACTGGCAGCAGCATAGCCGCACAGGTCACCGATCACGCCACCGCCCAGCGCCACCAGCGTGGTCTTGCGGTCAGCCTTGCTGGCCAGCAGGGCGTCGAAAATCTGCATCAGACTTTCCCAGTTTTTATAGGCTTCGCCGTCCGGCAGCACGATGGTCATTAACTGTTTGCCGGCCGCACGCAGCCCCGCTTCCACACGCTCCAGATACAGCGGGGCGATGGTGGTGTTGGTGACGATGGCGACTTTGTTACCGTGCACATGGCGCGCCAGCAGGGCTGGATCTTGCAACAGCGACGGGCCGATCACGATCGGGTAGCTGCGCTCGCCCAGATCGACATTTAACAGGATGGTGGATGTTTCGTTCATGGCTGGCTGGGCGTGAGTCACACAGTTGGGTGCGGCCTCGCAGGCGCGCATCTCCAGCTGGTTCAGAATAGTAGATACCATCGATTGTACGTTAGGACGTCCGGTATCGATGACGATGTCGGCGATTTCCGTGTACAGCGGGTCGCGCACGGCCATCAGTTCTTCGAGCTTTTTGCGCGGATCGGCCGTTTGCAGCAGCGGCCGGTTCTTATCGTGAGCGGTGCGCTGCAAAATGCTGTGCACGCTGGCACGCAGGTAGATCACCGTGCCACGCGATTTCAGATAGTTGCGGTTGGCCGGATCGAGAATGGCGCCGCCACCGGTGGCCAGCACCAGATCCTGCTGGCTGGTCAGTTCACGGATCACCTCGGCTTCGCGGCGGCGAAAGCTCGGTTCTCCCTCAATTTCGAAGATCCACGGAATCGTGGCTCCGGTACGGGCCTCGATTTCATGGTCGGAATCAATAAAACGCAAACCCAGCTTACGCGCCAGGATGCGGCCGATGGTGGTTTTCCCTGCCCCCATCAAGCCGACTAGAAACACATTAGGCATGAACAATCCGAGTTAATTCGGGTTACTACACGAAGTTGATATCCCGTAAGGGCTGGTCAGGCCCGGCGGTGTGATCGTCTGAAGCGCAAAATCTGCCGCCAAACCCGGTAAGTGTACCAGACCCGTGTAATTCGATTCACTCCCGTTCACCTGACCGCGTATCGTCAGGTTCACATCCAGCCAGTTGGCGCGGTCACGCGGGTAGACGATCGTGACGATGGCCTGCCCTTTGGCATCGGTGGTCAGATTGCTGGTGATGGTGAGCGGAATGCCCGGCGTGAGCTTGTTGTCACCATTCAGATCTTCGCCCGCATCGAGGATGCCGTTGGCATTGCTATCTTCATTGGCGCAGCCCACATGCTGCACCGGCGACCAAGGCCCCTGCGGCAGCAGGTAGGCCAGACTACCCTTGTAGTAGGTAGTCGGCAGCACCGAGGCGGTCAGTTTCACGCCGGGCACGGCATTGCCGGCCGCATCCGTCACCAGCACCAGATAGTCGAGCTGGTAGGACGCGCTGCCCGGAGTCTGCACCAGATTGCCGGTCCCGGCGCTGATGAACAGCGATTTCTGCGCCACCGTCAGGCTGGCCACCGCCGTGGCGCCGGAACCGCCGACGATGCGCGCCTGAATCCGCACGCCGTTCAGGGCCGAAGGATTGCTACCGGCCACGAAGCTGACGGTGGCGGCGCCATCGGCGCCCGTCAGCACCACGGCAGGCTGGGTCAGGAAGCCACCGCTCGGGTCGGTCAGAATCGAGAAGGCCACGCTGGCATTCTTCACCACATTATTCTGCGCCGTACCATCACGCACCACGGCACGCAGCGATGCTTGCTGG
>JAIELO010000163.1 GCA_019752915.1 Burkholderiaceae bacterium | reverse complement strand
TCGATCTTGGAAAAATCGAGCACATCGTTGAGTATGCCCAGCAGCGATTGGCCCGAGACCCGCACCATGTTCAGGTATTTGCGCTGCTGGGCCGTCAGTGCTGTGTTACCCAACAAGTAGACCATGCCCAGTACCGCATTCATCGGCGTGCGGATTTCATGGCTCATATTCGACAGGAAGTCCGACTTGGCACGGGTCGCCGCCTCGGCCTTATCCTTGGCCAGGCGCAGCGCATCGTTCATTTCCCGATCGCCGGTGATGTCGTCAATGATCCACACCGTGCCCTTGGACGGATCGTTCACATCGACTGCGTTACCCTGCAGACGCGCCCAGAACAGGCTGCCGTCTTTGCGCATCAGCTGCTGCTCGCGGGTGTGCGACTGGCCACTCCAGATGGTGTCATAGGGCAAAGCGCCGATCCTGTTAGCTTCCGCGTCGGCATACCAGATCGAGGTCTGCTGGCCGAGCATCTCCCACAGAGGCCAGCCGAACATTTCGTGCAGCCGGCGGTTGCAGCGATGCAGAGTCCGCTCGCGGATCAGGGCAATCCCGGAAGTGGCGGTATCGAGAATGGCGCGTTGTTCTTCATTCGCCAGTTCGATCGATTCCTGCGCCGTGCGCTCGGCAGTAATGTCCCAGACGATCACCACCACGCCCAGTTCCGGATGCTGTTCATCGATCACCCGGCTCGAGGTGCGCGCCCAGAAAGGGCTGCCGTCCTTGCGGCGGAACTGGAAGTCCTGTGTATAGATCTCGCCACGGTAGATGTGCGGATAGCCCTCGCGGTCCACCCGCGCATAATCCTCGTCGTGGTAATACCAGATCCGCGTCGACTGGCCTTTCAGCTCGCCGCGCGCATAGCCGAAAATATCGTCCAGCCCATGGTTGCACTGTGTGATCACGCGCTGCTTGAGCAGCACGATGCCCACCGAGGCTGTGCCCAGAATCGCACTCTGCTCCTGATTCACCGCGCGCAGCGCTGCTTCGGTGCGCAGCCGCTGCGAGATATCGCTAAACAGCGCAAAACTGACCACCTTGCCGTCCGAGCTATCCACAAAGGTATTGCCGAACACAATGCACGGCAAGTGGCTACCGTCCGCACAGCGCAGATTCGCCTGCAGCTGGTAGGCCCCCTCTGTCACCGGCAGCGCCTGATCCAGCAACTGTGGCAAGGTCAGGCTGTGGATCTGCTGCGCCGTCATTTTCAGCATGGCCGCCATCGCCGCGTTGGTCTGCACGATGCAACCCGCTTCGTCGAGCATGACAAAGCCTTGCTGGGTCGTGTTAAGGATGGTCTCGTAACGTTTGCGGGCACTCTGCGCCTGCGAATACAGCAGCACATACAGCAGCCCGAAGCCGAGCAGCATCAGCGTCGCGAAGCCGGTCAGCCAGCCCATCGTCGCAGGATCCATGGCAGCGCGTAGCGTCACCCCGTCAAGCGCAATGAAACGGGCCGCCTCCATGGCGATGTAATGCATACTCGAGATGGCCAGTCCCAGCACCACGGCGCCGGCCAGCGACGCCAGATAGGGAATCCGGCGCAGCTGACTTGCGCTAATGCGCCGGTTCAGGTGCAGCGCCAGCGTGGCAGCGCCGATCGCTGCCAGCAGGGCAAACACGAATTCACCGGGCTCGTACAGCAGGCGGCCCTGAAACTGGAACGCCGCCATGCCGGTATAGTGCATCAGTCCGACCCCGCCACCGAGCACTATCCCCACCCGCAGTAACCGCGCAGTGCTCAGGGTGGGCGCGGCGATGGCACGCAGCGCGAGTGACGCTGCCAGCAGAGCGGGCAGGACGGACAGCACGGTCAGCCATGGATCATAGGCCACCGCGCAATTCAGGCGGAACGCGGACATACCGATGAAATGCATGGCCCACACGCCCAGCCCCAGCATCAGCGCACCGAGCGGCACCCAGTAGCGGCTCTGGCGGCTGCGCCGCGCCATCTCGAAGGCGCAGAAGGCGGCAAAGATGGCAATCGCTACCGACGCCACCACGCCGGGCAGGCTGTAAGAATGGGCAACTTCCTGCAGCAGCATCTCGGCGGCTGAAGCAAACGAAAACGGATTCCCGGAAAATGCCGCCATCACCACTCCTGCGTACTTGAGTAGTGATCATTATGACCAGAAAGCCGCTTTCTGTAAGCAAACTTGTTTGCTTTTGCGCACGCCTATTCTGGCGTCACGACGCAGCCGCCGGGTGCAGACTAGCGGGCCAGCAGCGCCTGACACAGTGCCCGGGCCGAGCTCCATGCGCCCTGCACGCCACCGCCGCCCCAGGCATCGCCACACACGCCGATCCGGGTCGCGCCATCCCAGCGGTGCGTTAGCGCTGTGCTGCTGGCACCGGACGAAAGCGTTGCATAGCGCCAGCGATGTACCGTGGCGTACTGCCATGGCACGGGTTCGCCTAGCCAGTCGGCCAGTGCCTGTTGCAACAGCAACTGAACTTGATCCGACGCAGTTTCCAGATGGGCCTGACTCCATGCGGTGGAGGCATGCGCCACCCAGTGCGTCAGCCCCGGCACAGTGGCGCGCCCCGGCTTGCTGTCGTTGCGCACGATCATGGCCAGCGGGCCACCTTCCGCTGGCGCGACCGGCAAGCGTCGCGCAGCGGGCGCAGCCGGGGTTGCGCAGGGCGGCCTATCCGTGGACGCGCTGAGTACGCCACTAATTGCCATGAGCGTCCAGTCCGGCAACATCTCCAGCGTCGCGGCCTGCTGCGCCCAGGCGGGCTGGTGCTGTTCAAGCAGGGCCGCCGCCTGGAGCGGCGGTATCGCCAGCAGCAAGGCATCGAAGCCACCGCAACTGCCCCCTTCCGCCAGCGTCACACACCAGCCGTCAGCCCCGCGCTGCAGTGATTGCACGGTCTGCCCGGTATGCACCGTCAGCCCTGCCAGCAGACTCCGGCACAGCGCCGGCATGTCCGGCGTAGCGACCCATTGCTGGCTAGCGATGCTACCGGGCAGACTGCCAGCGCGCGCTGCGGCGCTACCGCCCGCCAGCCCACCCGCAGCGTCCGCCTGCGGCCATCGCGCA
>JAIELO010000316.1 GCA_019752915.1 Burkholderiaceae bacterium | reverse complement strand
CAAGGCCAAGAATGCAGCGCGCGGGGTGCGCTTCGTGGCCACCCGTTTCGCCGCCAAGGAGGCCTTTTCCAAGGCCATCGGTCTGGGACTACGCATGCCGATGACGTGGCCGGCTGCGCAGATGTTGAATGCGCCGAGTGGCAAGCCGGTGATCGTGTGTAGCGGCGTGCTGCAGGAATTCATGGAACAGCATAAGCTGTCGGCACAGGTGAGCATCAGCGACGAGGAAGAATATGCCGTCGCGTTTGTCATCGTTGAACAAGCCAGTTGAGTGGTGCAATGAGCGAAGTTGACAGCAGCGCGCCGGATCCGCGCGCACAGGTTCTGGCCACGGTGGCCAAGCTGCCCAATCTGCCGGGCGTGTACCGCTATTTCGATGCGGAAGACAAGGTGCTGTATGTCGGCAAAGCGCGCGATCTGAAAAAGCGTGTGTCGAGCTACTTCCAGAAGAACCTCAGCAGCCCGCGTATCGCCATGATGGTCGAGCGTATCGCGCGGCTGGAAACCACGGTCACGCACAGTGAGGCGGAAGCGCTGATCCTCGAAAATAATCTGATCAAGGCGCTCAGTCCACGCTTCAATATTCTGTTCCGCGACGATAAGTCCTATCCCTATCTGAAAATTACCAGCGGCGACGCGCCGCGCATGGTGTATTACCGCGGCGCGGTGGATCGCAAGAACCAGTATTTCGGGCCATTCCCCAGTTCGTGGGCGGTCAAGGAATCGATGCAGATTCTGCAGAAGGTGTTCCAGCTGCGCACCTGCGAAGACAGCGTGTACTCCAATCGTACCCGTCCCTGTCTGCTGAATCAGATCGGTCGCTGCAGCGGGCCGTGCGTGGACCTGATCAGCAAGGAAGACTATCTGGCCGACGTAGCGAATGCCTCGCGCTTCCTGCGTGGTCGTCAGAGCGAGGTAATGGAAGAGCTGGAAAAGAAAATGCACGCCTATGCGGGCGAGCTCAAATTCGAGCAGGCCGCTGCGGTGCGCAACCAGATCCAGTCGCTATCGCGCGTACTGCACCAGCAAAGCATGGAGACCACCGGCGATGCCGACGTGGATATTCTGGCGGTGCTGGTGCAGGGCGGGCGCGCCTGCGTGAATCTGGCGATGGTGCGCGGTGGCCGGCATCTCGGCGACCGGGCCTACTTCCCGCAGCATATCGGCGATGCGGCAGCGATTGCCGATCAGGCCATCGAGGTGGAAGTGCTGGCAGCGTTTCTGGTCCAGCATTACACCGAGAAGTTCATCCCCGGCACCTTGATTCTGAATATCGAATTCGATCAGCCAGCGTTGATGCTGGCCTTGCAGGAGCAGTGCGGCCATCGCATCCACCTGATTTTCCAGCCGCAGGACCAGCGCCGCAAATGGCTGGAACTGGCACAGAAGGGCGCCGAGATTTCGCTGGCGCGCCTGCTGTCGGAGCAGGGCTCGCAACAGTCGCGCACCCGCGCACTGGTCGAGGCGCTGGCGCTGGAACCGGAAGACATCGACACGCTGCGAGTCGAGTGCTTCGACATTTCGCACACGCAGGGCGAGGCGACGCAGGCGTCCTGCGTGGTGTTCCATCACCACCAGATGCAGAACGGCGAATACCGTCGCTACAACATCAACGACATCACCCCCGGCGACGATTACGCAGCAATGCGCCAGGTGCTGATGCGGCGCTATGAAAAAGTCGCCAATGGCGATGGCGTGATGCCGGACGTGGTGCTGATCGACGGCGGCAAGGGCCAGATCGAAATGGCGCGCCAGGTGTTCGTCGAACTGGGACTGGACACTAGCTTGATCGTCGGCGTGGCCAAAGGGGAAGGGCGCCGCGTCGGGCTGGAGACGCTGATGTTTGTCGACGGTCGCCCGGCGCAGGAGCTGGGCAAGGAATCGGCGGCACTGATGCTGGTTGCGCAGATCCGCGACGAGGCGCACCGCTTCGCGATTACCGGCATGCGTGCCAAACGCGCCAAAACCCGCCAGACCTCGCGCCTCGAAGAGATCGAGGGAATCGGTGCCAAACGCCGCCAGCGCCTGCTGGCACGCTTTGGCGGCCTGCGTGGCGTGGTCGATGCCAGCGTGGACGATCTGAAGCAGGTGGAAGGCATCTCGCAGGCGCTGGCCGAAGAGATCTACCGCCAGTTACATTAAAGGCGACCTCTAGAGTGTGCTGGTTTAATGTGCGCCAGCAGGGTAGACTAGCGGCGCGTCGCCTATTTCACGATTGACTACTTTTTCCCGCTTATTGTTCCAGCTAATTTCCAGATTATGCCTTTTAATATTCCCATTCTGCTGACATGGTTGCGCGTCGCGCTGATACCGCTGGTGGTCGGTGTGTACTACCTGCCGACCACGATGCTGCCGGTCGCTGACCAGAATCTGGCCGCCACGCTGGTGTTTATCGTCGCCGCCGTGACCGACTGGTTCGACGGCTTTCTGGCGCGGCGCTGGAATCAGACCTCGGCCTTCGGCGCGTTTCTCGATCCGGTGGCCGACAAGCTGATGGTGGCGGGCGCCTTGCTGGTGCTGGTGCAACTGGATCGCGCCAATGCCGTGCTGTCGTTCATTATCATCGGTCGCGAGATCGCCATTTCGGCGCTGCGCGAATGGATGGCGCAGATCGGCGCGTCGAAGTCGGTGGCCGTGAGCTCGCTGGGCAAAATCAAAACCACCGCGCAGATGACGGCGATTCCGCTGCTGCTGTACCACGACGTGCTGTGGGGCGCCGTGGATAGTCAGTTCTGGGGCGCACGCCTGCTGGAAGTGGCGGCCGTGCTGACGGTCTGGTCGATGTTCTACTACCTGCGTCTGGCCTGGCCGCTGATCAAGGAAAAGTCCGGCCAGCTGTAAGCAGGGTAGAGCGCGCAGGGCGCCACGGGTGCAAAATCAGCTAAATAATTTTCAATCTTTTTGCTTAGGCAAAAAATTGCCATTGACAGCCGGTGTAGTTCCTTTATAATGCTGGCCTGTTGTTGATGACGTCGATGCGGGAGTAGCTCAGTTGGTAGAGCGCAACCTTGCCAAGGTTGAGGTCGAGAGTTCGAGACTCTTCTCCCGCTCC
>JAIELO010000175.1 GCA_019752915.1 Burkholderiaceae bacterium | reverse complement strand
CATCATCCCGCCCGTCTTCAACTGGCAATTGGAAAATCCCGACGCCGTGCTGCAATGGTGCTTCATGGTGGTCAACGGCATTGCCGTCAGTCTGCTGAGCGAAATGCTGCAACAGGCCAGTGCACGCGCCGAAGCCAAACGGCAACTACTCGATGCCGTCATTTCCGGCACGTCCGACGCCATCTTCGTCAAAGATAGACAGGGACGCTACCTGCTGGCCAATCAGGCCACCGCGCGCTTTATGGACAGGCCGGTGGCGCAGATACTGGGGCGCGATGACTACCAGTTACTCGAGCCCACTTCGGCACAGCAGGTGGTCGACAAAGACCGTGCCGTGATGCTCAGCGGCGCCATGCAGTCGCACGAGGAACACCTGAGCATGCCGGACGGTTCGGTGCGCGATTTTTCCGTTACCAAAGGCCCGATCCTCGATCAATATGGCCAACTCGGCGGCATGTTCGGCATCTCGCGCGACATTACCGAGCTCAGGAAGGAAGCACTACAGAACCGGCTCAACCAGCGGCGTTTCGAAATGGCCATCGAAGCGACTAGCGACGGTCTGTGGGACTGGGATCTGCGCAGTGGAAAAATCTACCGCTCGCCCCAGTATTACGCCGTAACCGGCTATGTGGCGGCCGAAGACACCCACGATCTGGCGTTTTTCAAGCGGCTGGTGCATCCGGATGACCTACCGACAGTGCTGACCACCATCGAGGCCCACTGTGCTGGCAGCACGCCCACACTGGACTACGAATTCCGCCTGCTGACCCGCAACGGCGACGTCAAATGGATGCATACCAAAGGCCGCGCGACGGAATTCAATGCCGATGGCAGTGTCGCGCGTATCGTCGGCATCCTGTCCGACATCAGCGAGAAGCGTCTGGCGGCAGCCACCCTGCGCGAACAGCAACAGCGGCTGGAACGCATGATCGAAGGCTCGGATCAGGGCTACTGGGACTGGAATCTGCAAACCCAGCATTTCGAAGTGAGCGCGCGCTGGGAGGAAATGCTGGGCTATCGCGCCGGCGAAATGCTGGTCGCGCCGGACAACTGGACCCGGATCGTGCATCCCGACGATCTGCCGCAGACACTGGCCTCGATCCAGCGCCATCTGAGTGGCGCCAGCGCCAGCCATGAAGCGGAATTCCGCGCCCGCAGCAAACAAGGCGACTGGCGCTGGATCCTGACGCGCGGGCGCATCGTCGAGTACAGCGCCGACGGTCAGCCACTGATGATGTCCGGCACCCATACCGATATTACCGAACGCAAAAAATTCGAACTGGCCCAGCGCGAAGCGAGCACCGTCTTTGAAAGCAGTTACGAAGGCATCATGGTGGTCGGTACCGACATGCGCATTACCAAGATCAATCCCGCTTTCACCCGCATCACCGGCTATAGCGCCGAAGAAATCATCGGCCAGTCGCCCAGCATACTCTCCTCCGGCCTGCAGGACCCGGCCTACTATCAGGCGATGTGGGATTCGGTGCTGCACAAGACCTTCTGGAGCGGCGAAATCTGGAACCGCCGCAAGACCGGCGAACTGTATGCCGAACTGCTATCGATCTCCACGGTAAAGAATGCTGCCGGTGACATCGAACACTATGTCGGCGTGTTTTCCGACATCAGCCAGCTCAAGGCCCACGAAGCCGAGCTCGATCGCATCGCCCATTACGACCCGCTCACCGGCACGCCCAACCGGCGCCTGCTGACCGATCGCATGGAACAGGCGATTGCCCGCGCCACCCGCAGCGGACGGGCGCTGGCGGTGTGCTTCCTCGATCTGGATGGTTTCAAACAGGTTAACGACCGGCTTGGCCACGCCGCCGGCGACAGCCTGCTGGTGGGCGTCACCCACCACCTGCAGCACATGCTGCGCAGCGAAGACACGCTGGCGCGCCTGGGTGGCGACGAATTCGTGGTGCTGCTATCGGACATCGCCACGCCGGAAGAATGCATGCTGATACTGGACCGCTTACTGCAGGCCGTGAACCTGCCGGTGCAGATCGACCGGGAAGCCGTGTGCGTCACCGCCAGCATCGGCGTCAGCCTCTACCCGACCGACAATTCCGATGCCGACGCGCTGCTGCGGCACGCCGATCAGGCCATGTATCAGGCCAAGGAAGCGGGCAAGAATCGCTACCACCTATTCGACCCGAATGCCGACCGGCAGGTGCAGCAGCACCGGCGTTTCCTCGACTCGGTGCGGCAAGCGCTGGAGCAACAGGAACTGGTGCTGCACTACCAGCCCAAGGTCAATCTGCGCACCGGCGAACTGGTCGGGGTCGAAGCGCTGTTACGCTGGCAGCATCCCGAGCAAGGCCTGCTGCAGCCGGCACAGTTCCTGCCCGCCATCGACGGCAGCCAGCTCGAGCAACCGGTCGGCGAATGGGTGCTGCGTACAGCGCTGGCACAGGGCGCCCGCTGGGCAAGGGCGGGACGCCGCACCAGCATCAGCGTCAACATCAGCGCCAGCCACCTGCTGCACGGCGGCTTCCACGACTATCTCGAAGCCCAGCTCGCCGAACACGCCGACATGCCGCCCGCCTGTCTGGAAGTGGAAGTGCTGGAAACGACCGCACTGGCCGACATGGAACAGGCCATCAACATCGTGCTGCGCTGTCGCGAACTGGGGGTGCGTTTCGCGCTCGACGATTTCGGTACCGGCTACTCCTCGCTCACCTATCTGCGCCAGTTACCGGTGGACATCCTGAAAATCGACCAGAGCTTCATCCGCGACATCCTGATCGACCCGGACGACCGCGGCATCGTCGAAGGCATCATCCGGCTGGCAGCGGCCTGCCATCGCGGCGTCATCGGCGAAGGCGTCGAAACGCTACAGCACGGCGCAGCCCTGCTGCAGCTGGGCTGCGAACTGGCGCAGGGCTACGGCATCGCCCGCCCCATGCCGGCGACCGAGCTGTTCGACTGGCTGGCCCGCTGGCAACAGCAAGCCGCCTGGACCCACCTGCCCGCCTGGCCGGAAAACCGGGGTCAGATCCGACATCCGGACACGAACTGAACTGTTTCCCGTCCGTTAAAGCAGAGCTTGTGTCTGGATG
>JAIELO010000173.1 GCA_019752915.1 Burkholderiaceae bacterium | reverse complement strand
TGGCGTACGCCGCTGGACTCGCAGCGCTTATTCACATTGCGAATTGGTGTTCTCGGACGGCTGGGCCGCTTCTTCTTCGTTCATCGATGACGGCGTGCGATTCAAGCAAATCCAGTTTGACCCGGAGCATTGGGACTTCATCGAACTGCCAGCAGCGCTGGAACACACTGCCCGCGCATGGTTCGAAGAGCATGAAGGCGATCGTTATGACCTGTGGGGCAACGTGCGGTTTATCGTCTCGCCTGTGCATGACAGCCGCCAGGCATGGTTCTGCAGCGAAGCCGTTGCTGTAGCTTTGGGTATCCCTGATGCCTGGCGTTTTGACCCCGGAGCGCTCTATAGCGTCTTGAAGTATGCCCATCACAAACCCGCTACGGCGGGTTTAGTTTTTTCTGAAAGGACCATTAATGGCTGAACCAAGTTCCACCACGGCCGTGGCGATCGCGGCCGGCACTGTCACGCTTAGCGGCTCGATCTTCGGCGTGCAGTACGACGCGCTGCTGGCCGGCTTCTTCGGCGGGCTGGTGTCGTTGTCGTACCTGCCGCCGATGTCGGCGCCGAAGATTGCCGGCACCGTAGCCGGGTCCGCGCTGCTGGCCGGCTTCTTCGCCCCGGTCATTGCTGCCGGTTCGCTGCACTACTTTCCCTGGCTGCTGGGCGTGGGCGATTTCACGCGCCTGGCCAGCGGCGCCGCGCTCGGTATCGCTGCGCAGGTGGTCATCCCGGCCGCGCTGCAGCGCCTGCGCAGTCTGATCGGGGGCTGACATGCTGCTGGTCATTTACTACTGCGCGGCGGCCGTGTTGCTTTTTCAAGGGCTGTTCCATGTGCTGAACCACATGGACCGGCATTCCTGCAACGTGACCAGGCTGGCCTGGCTGCTGATGACGACCGGAGCGCTGCAGGTGCTGCTGGCCCCGATCTTCGGCGCCACGCCGATGCCGACTTTTGGCGACGTCCTGCTGCTGGGCTCCGTCGCCGGCTACTTCATCGCAAACCACACGAAAGGAACGTCATGATTCTCTCTCTGCTGTCGATGCTGGGCGGCGGCCTACTGCGGCTGCTGCCGGAACTGTTCGGCTACCTCAACAAGAAAACCGACCACGCGCACGAGCTGGCCATGCTGGACCGCCAGTTCCAGCTGGAACAGACCCGCGCATCCGCGCGCCAGGCGCTGGTGGAGTACCAGGGCGACGTCGACCAGACGCTGGCCTTGCTCGATGCGCAAAAGTCCGCGCTACAGGGGCAGATGCAGACGCTGGGCCTCTGGTGGGCCGATGCACTCAATTTCCTCGTGCGGCCGCTGGCGACCTATTACGTGCTGCTGATGTACGGCCTGGCCAAGTTGGCCATGTTCATGGTGGCGCTCGATGCGGGCATCAGCAACTGGGATGCAATCCTGCGGCTGTATGACGCGGAAGACCGCGCTATCCTGTCCGGCGTGCTGGCGTTCTGGTTTGTCGGCCGCGTGTTCGACAAGCGGGGCAAATGATGGATGCCCTCGACCTGGCTGTGAAAACGGTCTCCGCGTTCGAGGGCTGCCGGCTGCGCGCGTATCGGGACATCGTTGGGGTTTGGACGATAGGCTGGGGTGAAACGGCCGGCGTGCGGCCGGGGATGGTCTGGACGCAGGAGCAGGCAGATATTGTGCTGCGTAGGCGAACGGGGCATTTCCTGCTGGCGGTGCTTCAGCGTTGCCAGGCGCTGCACCTGGAGGGACCAGAGCGGCAGGCGGCGTGCGTATCGCTGGCATACAACATCGGTATCGGCGCGTTCGGCGCCAGTTCCGTGTGCCGCAAGACCATGGCGCAGGACTTTGCCGGTGCGGCCGACAGTTTTCTTTTGTGGGATAAGGCAGGCGGCCGCCGAATAGAAGGGCTGGTGCGTCGGCGAAAGGCTGAGCGAGCTTTATATCTTTCGTAGGATTTTGCAGAATGAACACATGAAAGAAATGGGATGCGTCACATTTTCAGTGTGTATCATGCACCACGTTACAAAGCTTTTGCTCGTCCTTTTTCGGAGCGAAGATTTTCCAACTCTTCGGCTAATGTTGGAAATGGCTGATTACGTTCTGTCGCTATAGATAGAATTGCACCTAGACCTGAGTACACTATAGATGCTGACTGAGGAATTTTCTCCGACATCGACTGCATGTTATCCACAATAGTTTGTTGTACAGCATCGGCAAAGTTTTTCTTTGCAATTTCGATTATCGCCCTTGTGCAATCAAGAACGGCTTGGCCATATTCTATTGCTTGTTTTTCGGTCGGGATTATCCCTTTATGGATTACGTCATTCCGAAACTCAACATTTTTTTTATTCAACCCCGGGACGGGTGTGCTAAATTCTAAACCGAATAAAAGTATGAAAGCACCTAGTTGACGTTCGGATGAATTGCCAATAGATTTCCATATGCCCTTAAATTCTTCCTTCTTCCCTTTTGAAAAGTAGAGTGTCTTTATGAAAAATTCATATGTTCTTTCAAGGCTTGCGGCAAATGACGAGACGCCTTCCCTGTAATAGCCGTCTATGATTGCATGAGCACCGATCTGAAAAAGAATTTCAAACTTTTGTTCTTGAATAATGTTTATTGATTTGTGGCCTAGCGGGCATATGACTTCATAGATGCCAGTATCTAAGACCGCTGTCGGGCTTTGGAGTGCAGATCTCTGATCGAACATGCATTGCTTGCATGCTAAACGAAGTTTCATTTGTGTCCCAAGACTGTAGGCTAGTGGACCTGTCCTCGTCGAAGAAAGTAACCGATGTTGCTAAAGCTTATTGTATGAGAAAACACGAATGCCGTCTGCCAAGATGGGGGGAATCGTTTCCGCATCGACAGGGAGTGATCATGAAAAACAATGGTTTGCGTAGTGCTAAGTTCATTTGATTGCGGGGAGGATTGATTTGTAAGTTACTGATTGTAAATGTATTTTGTGAAGACTTGAAAACTGTCGACGGTTTGCGCCGTTCGTGAGTTCGAATCTCACCGTTTCCGCCAAGAAATAAAACAAGCCGCTTCAGCGGCTTTTTTTATTTCCTGGCGGAAACGAGCAAGGCGCCTGCGCGCCTT
>JAIELO010000203.1 GCA_019752915.1 Burkholderiaceae bacterium | reverse complement strand
TCGGGGACCTCAAACCACTCGGCGCGTACGCCGTGCGGCACCACGCTGATGCGTCGCTCGTCAATGCCAAAGCATTCCACCAGTTCGCGGATCGAAAACTGCGAACCGGTGATCACGTGCTGCGCTTTACGCGCGGCGCGGATCTGCAACCAGTTTTTCAATGCGCGCAATTTCGGACTGCACCACTCGGGGTGCGAAACGGGCAGCGCATCATGCAGCGTCGCCACCACCGGCACATCCATCCGCACGATGCGGTAATCGGTGGCATGGAACAGATCCAGCGGCGCAGCCTGTTTGCCCAGCGCTGCCTGCGTACTCAGATGCACCGACGCTGGCAGCAGCAGATCGCCCAGCGTCGCCAGCGGGAACGACAGCGGCAGCGCGCGACCGATCGTGAGGCGCGGCTTGTCACCGGGCGGAGCAAAGGAAAACGGCAACACTTGCGCGCCGGCGTCCGGCAGATGTTGCAACAGAGCGCGGCTATACACGCCCAGACCATCGAGGCGCCCGCCCGTCAGGGCCGGCTCCACAGTGGTGGTCGAGAGTCCTACGCGCAGGCCGCCCGCAGCTGCGGGCTGACCTTGCTTCAAAGTCACTGGCGGGGTACTGTGCTGACTCACGCCGAATACATCCAGCGCAGCGTATCGGCCAGCGGCACCGCTTCAAGCGGGCCGATGGCAGCGCTCAGGCGGCCGTTATCGCCCACCAGTCGCACCACTTCATTGGCACGCACAAACGCAGGGTTCACCCGCACATTGATCTGGTAACCGGCGATTTCGCCCATCATCTGCAGCACTTCGCCCAGCGAGTAGGCCTGACCGGAACAGACGTTGAAGGTCTGCCCGAGCGGCGCTGCGGCCAGCAGACGGCGATAGCAGCGCGCTACCATGCGCACATCGGAAAAGTCGCGCCATACATGCAGGTTGCCCAGTTCGATCTCGCTGGCCTGACGGCGGAAATGACCGACGATTTTCGGCAGCAGGAAGTTTTCCTGCTGGCCCACGCCAGTGTAATTGAAGGGGCGGACAAAGATCAGCGGCAGCTTGTCCTGCCACAGCCGCGCCATGTATTCCATGGCCAGCTTGCTGACGGCATAATCGTTGGCCGGTGCTGCCACGACGTTTTCATCGATCACACCGACCTCGGTATTGCCATAGATATTCGCGCTGGACGCCAGCAGCACGGCCGAGGGACGGTGCGCCTGCGCGGCCAGTGCTTCCAGCAGATTACGCGTGCCATTCAGGTTGACACGGTAGATCTGCTCGACATCGCCATGCGCGACAAAGGCAATCGCCGCCAGATGCGCCACCACATCGGGCTGCACCTGCGCCACCACCTGCGCCAGTGCGGCACGGTCGTTTAGATCGACGGCAAACTGGCCTTCGGCCGGCGTATGGCCGGGCGTGATGGTACCGAACACCTGATAGCCGGCCGCGCGCAATTCCTGCTCGACGTAACGGCCGGTAAATCCGGTCAGCCCGGTAATCAGGGCGCGCTTACCGACGCCTTCCATCACCATGGTCGCGTCCTTAGAACGAGAAACCGGCGCGATTGCGGCGCAGGTCAGCTTCCACCATCATCTGGCACAGCTGTTCCAGCGTGGTTTCAGGCTTCCAGCCCAGCTCCTTGTGTGCTTTGGCCGGATCACCGATCAGCAGCTCCACTTCGGCCGGACGGTAGAACTTAGGATTGACCCGCACCAGCACTTTGCCGGTCTTTTTGCAGGTACCGATTTCATGGTCGGCCTCGCCGCTCCACGCCAGCGCCACGTCGACCGCCTTGAAGGCCATGCTGACGAAGTCACGCACGGTTTCGGTACGGTTGGTCGCCAGCACATAGGTATCCGGATGGTCGGCCTGCAGAATACGCCACATGCCTTCCACGTATTCCTTGGCATAGCCCCAGTCGCGCTTGGCGTCGAGGTTACCCAGTTCCAGCACATCGAGCTGGCCCAGATGGATCTTGGCGACCGAGTCAGTGATTTTGCGGGTCACGAATTCACGGCCACGCAGCGGCGACTCGTGATTGAACAGGATGCCGGAGCAACCGAAAATGCCGTAGGACTCGCGATAATTCACGGTCATCCAGTGGGCATACAGCTTGGCCACACCGTAGGGACTACGCGGGTAGAACGGGGTATCTTCCTGCTGCGGCACGGCCTGCACCTTGCCGAACATTTCCGAGGTCGAGGCCTGATAGAAGCGGATCGCCGGGTTCACGATGCGGATCGCTTCGAGCAGATTCACGGCGCCCAGGCCGGTGATTTCTGCCGTAGTAATCGGCTGCTCGAACGAGACACCGACAAAACTCTGTGCCGCCAGATTATAGACTTCGTCCGGACGGGCGCTCTGCAGCAGACGGATGCTGGAACCGAGATCGGTCAGGTCATATTCAACCAGCGTCAGATTCGGATGGGACTGAATACCCAGTTCTTCGATGCGCCAGAAATTGACCGAACTGGTGCGGCGGTAAGTACCAAAGACCGCATAACCTTTTTCCAGCAGCAGTTGCGCCAGATAAGCACCATCCTGACCGGTAATGCCCGTAATCAGGGCTGTTTTTGTTTTTTCCATGGTGAGTCGAAATCCAAATCATCGAAGGCTGAATAGCCCAGTATTGTAACAGACCACTTCCGGCACACTTCTCACCAAATATGTCATTACATTACTTACAACCTGTTACCTGTGCCCGATCAAACCATTATCATAAAAATAAAAAAGCCGGCGCGTTACCGAGCCGGCTTTTCCGCTTTCCAATGGGAAATTACGCTTTCCGCTGAGCTACCGCATCCACCACGCACAGTGCCGTCATATTGACGATCCGGCGCACCGTGGCCGATGGCGTCAGGATGTGCACCGGTTTGGCGCAGCCAAGCAGGATCGGACCGACCGCAATACCGTTGCCGGCCGCTGTTTTCACCAGATTGTAGGCAATATTGGCGGCATCGATGTTCGGCATTACCAGCAGGTTGGCGTCACCCTTGAGTTCCGAGTTCGGCATGATGGCGTTGCGCAGCTTCGAGTCGAGTGCCGTATCGCCGTGCATTTCGCCGTCCACTTCCAGCGTCGGATCGAGCTGTTTC
>JAIELO010000318.1 GCA_019752915.1 Burkholderiaceae bacterium | reverse complement strand
AACGGGTATCGTCACCAAAAAATGGATCGTGCCATTTTCCCGCCCCATCCAGCATCCGGACGGCAGTTTTGCCGGGGTGGTGACGGTGGCAGTGCCGGTCGAACTTCTGATGCCGCAATCGGTACTGAACATCCACCGGGATTCCCTGTTCCTGCTGATCGATTCCCAACGCCGTGCGATTTCCCGCATCACCAAGGGCGAGTTACAGATCAAGGACCTCGGCAAGGTGCTCACCGGACCGTATGCCACCCGCGCAGTCAACGCCAACGCCGCGTTTCTGGAAGGGGCCCATCTTTTATCGGGCGTCGATGGACTGGAGCGGGTCGTTGCCACCCAGCGACTGGAAAATGCGCCCTGGTTTATCAACGTCGGCGTGCCATGGGAGGGCTATCTGTCGCTCTGGTATCAGGACGTCAAAAGCACGGCCTTGATGGTGGCGTTTTTCCTGCTGGTGTCGAATGTGCTGGCCTGGTACCTGAAACGCGGCATGGCCCAGCAGAGCAAAGACATGAGCCATATCGAATTCCTCGCTTACCACGATGTCCTGACAGGACTTCCGAACAGAAAGCTGCTGAGAGACCGCTACCCGCAAGCGGTCGGCCATGCTGGCCGGGACAGCAAAAAGGTTGCTCTGCTGTTTCTCGATCTGGATCACTTCAAGGAAGTCAACGACACCCTCGGGCATGCCATTGGCGACGCCATGCTCAAAGAAATCGCGCAACGGATCGCCGTCTGTGTGCGTGGCAGCGATACCGTCAGCCGTCAGGGCGGCGACGAATTCCTGATCCTGCTGACCGATCTGAGCCACGCCGCAGACGCGACCCCGGTGGTGCAGAAAATCCTGCACAGTCTGAGCTTGCCGATCATGGTCGGCGACCAGGAATTGATGACCTCTGCCTCGCTAGGCGTGGCCGTCTATCCCGATGACGGAGAGGATTTCGATACGCTGCTCAAAAAAGCCGATGTGGCCATGTACAAGGCCAAGGAACTAGGGCGCAACGGGCACTGCTTCTTTGATGAAGCAATGAACGCCATGGCGCGCGAGCGTATGGCATTGACGAATGCGCTGAGCCGGGCCGTGTCCCAGCATGAATTCGTGCTGCACTACCAGCCTCAGATTGACCTGAAAACCCGGCAATTTATCGGCGTGGAGGCGCTGATTCGCTGGAATCACCCCCAGTTCGGTATGGTGCCGCCGGGACAATTCATCCCCCTGGCAGAGCAAAGCGGCTTGATTGTCGCAATCGGCACCTGGGTGCTGGAAGAGGCGTGTCGTCAGGCCATGGCATGGCAGGCCAGTGGCTTGCCGGCGTTTACCGTGGCGGTCAATTTATCGACCGTCCAATTCAAGCGCGGCGAAATTGAAGAAACGGTGGCCAGTGTGCTGGCCCAGAGCGGACTCGCGCCGCAGTTGCTGGAACTGGAACTGACCGAGTCGATTTTAATGAGCGATACCGCCGAGGTGCTGGAAAAAATCCGGCGCATTAAGGCCATGGGGGTCAGCCTGTCGATCGACGACTTTGGCACCGGCTATTCGAGCCTGTCGTACTTGCGGAGCTTCAGCGTCGACAAGCTGAAAATCGACCAGTCCTTTACCAAAGGCATGACCACCAATCCGGAAGACAAGGCCATCATTACAGCCATCATCCAGCTCGCTGCCAGCCTGAAATTCAGCACCATCGCTGAAGGTGTCGAAACTGCGGCGCAAATGCACGAACTGTGCGCGATGGGCTGCGAACAGGCGCAAGGCTACTATTTTGGCCGGCCGATGCCGGCCGATGCCCTGGCTGATTTCTGCATGGCACGCGAGCTTGACTAGCACCGCGATGGCGGGAGCAAAACGCGCTCCGTTCACGCAATCTGGAAAGCAGTCTGGGCTCTTGGTAAAATACGTCTTTGGGCGACGCTAACGCCCGCCCACATCACGAAAGAACACGATGAGTTTAACCAACGCATTTGCAGGCAGCCTGTTCATGGTCGTCGCCCCTTCGGGCGCCGGCAAGTCCACCCTGGTCAATGCCCTGTTAGCACAGGAACCCAGCATCAAGCTGTCGATCTCGACCACCACGCGGCCACCGCGTCCGGGCGAAACCCACGGTAAGGAATACTATTTCACCACCGCAGAAGATTTTGTCGCGCGCGCCGAAGCGGGCGAGTTTCTCGAGTGGGCCGAAGTGCACGGTAACTATTACGGCACCTCGCGCATCATGGTCGAACAGCAGATGAAAACCGGCACCGATATTCTGCTCGAAATCGACTGGCAAGGCGCCCGTCAGGTGAAGAAACAGTTCCCGCAAGCGGCCGGAATTTTCATCCTGCCACCGTCGATCGATGCCCTCGAAGAGCGCCTGAAAAAACGCGCCACCGATGCACCGCACGTGATCACGCGCCGGCTGCTGGCAGCGGGCGGCGAAATCGCCCACGCTCCCGAGTTCGAGTATGCTATTATCAATGAAGAATTTGCAGTCGCCCTCAATGAATTGACGGCGATCGTCAGAGCGGCCCGTTGCCGGTTTGCGCAACAAGCGGCACGCAATACCTCGCTGTTTGCCCAACTGGGTATCCACGCTGAATAAATATACAAGATTTTAGGAGTTATGATGGCCCGTATTACGATTGAAGATTGTCTGAAAAATATCCCTAACCGCTTCCAGCTGACGCTGGCTGCGACCTATCGCGCACGCCAGCTGCTGCAAGGCCATACGCCGAAAGTCGAAGCCAAGGACAAACCAACCGTAGTTGCCCTGCGCGAAATCGCTGCCGGCAAAGTCGGTCTGGAAATGCTGAAAAAGGTTCCGATGTAAGCTGGTTCCTGTATGAATCAGCTCTCCGCCGAATCACGCCTGCCTCTGAGTACTCAGCCTAATCAGCCTACTCAGCCGGCCACGTCAGCACAGCCAGCCGCTACGCCGGCTGCTGCAACGACGAGCCCGGTGGCAAGCGCCGGCAGCGAGAGCAGTTCTGCCCTGTCGTCCCCTCCTGCTTCCTGCGCAGCACCGATTTCCTCACCTTCCCCTGCTTCGCCTGTGATTTCTACGTCGCCTCTGGCTGCGCCTACGCTGACTGCCGGCGTCGCTTCCGTTACCCATCTGACCGAACGTCT
>JAIELO010000010.1 GCA_019752915.1 Burkholderiaceae bacterium | reverse complement strand
CGGAAACAGGGGTAGAAACCGGTGCAGCGGCGGGAACGAGGTCGATATCGCGCAGGCGGGCGGCGTAGTCGGCATCGGAGAGCGTGCGGAAGAACGCGCTGAGGGCGATCGAAATCCGGCTGGCGAAGGACGGCTGGGCTTGAGTGTTCATGTGTAGGCTCGTATTGGTGATCTGGCATGGGGGCGCGCAGTGCGCGGCGGATGTCCTGTCCCCCGGAAGGCGAGCATGATACCAGCTTGACCTGATGCGCCCAAGATGGGCGGTGCGCACGCTTGATCTTTCTCTTGATTCGGCCAGTTTATACGCCTAGAATACTGTATAAATACACAGTATATGAAGCATTCCATGTCCCACGACGAAAACAAGCAGTCGCAGGTAATCCTGCCACCCGCCAGCCTGAAGGCACAGAAGGGGCGCGGTGCGGTGTCGAATATGCAGGGACGCTTCGAGGGGCAGTTGCGCGAGCCTTATGACGATGGCTGGGAGCACGAGGAGGCGGAAGGTTCGCCATGGAAAACGCAGGTGACCGACGAGGTGTGTAAATCCATTCTGAGCCGCAACGCCTCGCCGGATTTGCCATTCAGCGTCTCACTCAATCCTTACCGGGGCTGCGAGCACGGCTGCATTTACTGTTACGCCCGTCCTACGCATAGCTATCTCGGTCTATCGCCGGGGCTCGATTTCGAAAGCAAGATATTCGCCAAAGTGAATGCGCCGGAAATGCTGCGGCGCGAACTGGCCAAGGCGGGTTATGTGCCGCAGTCCATCGCACTGGGGGTGAATACGGATGCCTATCAGCCTTGCGAACGGGAGCGCCGGCTGACACGGCGGGTGCTGGAAGTGCTACAGGAATGCCAGCACCCGGTCGGCCTGATTACCAAATCGGCTCTGATCGAGCGCGATATCGACCTACTGGCGCCGATGGCAGCCAAGGGGCTGGCGGCGGTGGCCATTACGCTGACCACGCTCGACCCGGCCATCTCCCGTACGCTGGAACCCCGCGCGGCGGCACCGGCACGGCGTTTGCGCACTATCCGCACGCTGACCGACGCGGGCATACCGGTGGCAGTCAGCATAGCGCCGATTATCCCGTTTGTGACCGAGCCCGAGATCGAATCTTTGCTGGAAGCGGTACACGCAGCGGGCGCGCTGAGTGCCCACTACACAGTGCTACGCTTGCCGCTGGAAGTGGCGCCGCTATTTAAAGACTGGCTGCAGGCGCATTTCCCGCAGCGCGCCCAGCGGGTAATGAACCGGATTCACGATCTGCGCGGTGGCAAGGATTACGACAGCAATTTCGGCGCACGCATGCGCGGGGAGGGCGTGTGGGCGGAGCTCATACGGCAGCGCTTCAAGATTGCCAGCACGCGGCTCGGACTGAACGGGCACAGCAGCCGTTTTCACAGCATGGATAGTTCGCAATTCGTCCGGCCCTTAGTAGTGCCGCCACTGGGTGCACGAGCGCGGCCGGCCGATGCGGGGCAGCTCGATTTATTCTGAGGGAGCAAGCAGCGCCAGATGCTGTTCAATCTCGAAGATATGCGCGTCGGCTTGACCGAGTTCGCGCAGGGCGTTGGCCAGCAGGTTCAGGTAATCGGCATTCGGTCCGCTGGGGCCTGCCGAGCGGGCGATATGCCGGGCGATTTCCTGCTCGCTGGCAGCGCCCAGATAGGCGGCGTTGTCGGGCATAGCGATGTAGACCAGTCCCTGCTTGTCGCTGCCGTCGTTGAAGGTGATCGTGATGGGTAGCCGTAGGTAACCGTTTTTTTCGCGATGGTCGAGGTGGGCGAACACTTCCGGCGTAATCAGGTAGGCCATGCCATGGCAGACGGCACCTGCCTGTTCGATCAGGGTTACTACCCGTCCCGGTGCTTCCGGTGTACCGCGATGGTCGTGTGAACCTTGCCAGAAGCGCCGGGTCCAAGCGCTAATGCTGGCGGGGCGCCGCTCAAGATAGGGGAAGTCGGCCTTGTAAATGAGCGAGCCGTAGCCGAACAGCCAGACGCTGTGGTGGCCGTCGAAGGCGTCCATCTGCTGATTGATGGTGATCGTGTTGGCAGTGATGTGGGCGGTCATCGTGTCAGTCTTGCGGTACGTTCCATTCGTGGGCAGCGGCGAACTCCTGCAGGAAGCTGATAAAGCTTTCGGCAGCCGGCGACAGCGCCCGGGCATTGCGGGTGTAGACAAAGAAGCGGCGCGTCAGCGACGGCGATTCCAGCGTGCGCATCCGCAAGCCGTAGAGCTGTACCATTTTCTCGGCGTACGGCAGGCAGACGGTGATGCCCAGCCGGGCGTGCACCATGGCCAGTGCTGTCGTCATGAACGTCACTTCATTGTAGGGGGTGATGGACTGTTCGCGGAAGGCGCTGTGCATGTCGCGCAACAGGCGTTCGGTGAACTGGCCTTGTAGCGAGATCATCGGGTAGTCGATCACGTCAGTCCAGGTGATGCGTTCTAGCTGGTCGAGTGGATGATCGGGCGGAAACACCACCACAAAGGGCATTTCGAACAATTGCTGGGCCTCGATTTCGGTGGCAGCATCGCGCTCCGGTCCGATGCCGAAATCGGTTTCGCCGCTGAACACGCGGGCCGCCACCAGCTCCACAGGGCTGTCGGCCAGCAACACCTGAATCTCGGGATAGCGTTCCCGGTAGGCAGCAATGACTTCCGGCAGCAGGGTGCAGGACAGCATTTGCGGCGCGGCAATCCGCACCGAACCCTGCTTCAGCGCACGCCGCTTAGCGATGTCGCCCATGGCACGGTCAAGATCCTGCAGTATTTTCTCGAACAGCGGCGTCAGTTCGCGCCCCAGTTCGGATAATTGCGCTTTGCGCGTGGTACGCTCCACCACCCGCACGCCAAGCAGCTGTTCAAGCTCCTTGATCTGGCCACTGAGCGCCGACTGGGTCACGTTTAAATGCTCGGCGGCCAGCGTGAAGCTGCCCGTCTTGGCAACGGCCACGAGGGCGCGCATCTGGCGAAGATTTGGATTCATCGGAAAATCTGATAAATAATGTGAAAAATACTGTTTGTATGATATATGAATTTCGCTTTTAATGCGTACATCCCTGTTGGAGGCAAACATGAACATCAAACAAATACACCACGTCGCCTACC
>JAIELO010000349.1 GCA_019752915.1 Burkholderiaceae bacterium | reverse complement strand
GAAGACCTACTACGCCGTGACTGCGGAAGAATTGCTGCTGGACCGCGCTCAGCTGATGCGTCTGACTGCCAGCGAAATGACGGTGCTGCTGGGCGGTATGCGCGTGCTCGGTGTCAATCACGGCGGTACGGCGCATGGCGTGTTCACCGAGCGGGTTGGCGTGCTGAGCAACGACTTCTTCGTCAATCTGACCGACATGGCCAACACGTGGAAGCCGGCGGGACGCAATCTGTACGAAATCCGCGACCGCAAGACCAATGCGGTGAAGTGGACCGCGACCCGCGTCGACCTCGTGTTCGGTTCGAATTCGGTGCTGCGCTCGTATGCCGAGGTGTATGCGCAGGATGACAATCAGGCCCGTTTCGTACAGGACTTCGTTGCTGCGTGGAGCAAGGTGATGAATGCCGACCGCTTTGATCTGGCCTGAGTTTGGGCTAATGGGCTAGCTCGCTAGCTTGAGCAAGCAGGAAAACGCCACTTTCGAGTGGCGTTTTCGCTTTACCGGCGCGCTTTAGTGAAATGCCATGCTGATGTTTAGCGGCTCTGGCGGATTACCACCGGTACATAGCCGATTTCCAGTCCCTTGGGTGGCACCACCAGCAGTGCTCCGTCTAGGGTGGCGATATTACCGATGGACGGGGGCGCCATGAAGTCTTTGTTGGCCGCCCAGTTCTTGTGCAGACGCTCGACGACGTCTTGTAAGCGGGCGCGTTCCGCATCGCTCAAATCGAAACCTTGCAACGATGGTTGGTCAATAAAACGGTACCAGCTGTAGCGGACGGTGGAGCCATCGGTGAGTGTGACGCTGAACGGTCCGGCAATCGCTGCGGGCTTGCCCCAGCTCGCTGGCGACTCATAGGAAGCGGCCAGCGTATGCTGGGTCCCATCGAGAGGAAAGTCGAGTGTCTTCAGGCCGGTATCGGCCGGCACCTCAGCGGCCGACAGGGGCGCATAGTAGTCGCCTTGTTTGCGATAGTATTCGGGGAAGACGCCCTCGAGGGCTGCGCCTTGCCATTGAAATGCCCAGGCCGAGGCGCCGGAGGAGTGCTGGACGACGATAGGTGCAATATACTGGTTGAGTCCTTGCCCGCTGGCGATCTGGATGCCGCTGCTGGCTTCCCACATGTACACCGGATCGGCCTGCATTTGCGGATACAAGCTGCCTCCGCTGGCAAATTTTCCGCTGATGGGCGCGCCGCCGCGCAGCCAGTCCTGCAGGGACTGGAATATTGCCGCCTTGGAGTATAGGCTGAAATCAGACGCCAGATAGGTGATGCCTTTGCCATCCGTCGGGTAGCTCAGGCGCGGCAGGCGCAGATAGCTATTGCCCTGTTGATCCTTGGCCTGGAAATAGGGCAAGTGCCCGTATTCCATGGCGAAATGCGCGATGGTGGCGGGGCGGGCATCCAGACCGCGACCGTTGGCTAGCGGGTAGCTTCGCGACAGGATGGTCCACACATCGGGCAGGTAGAAGGCGACCGGCCCCTGGAAATTGGCGGAGTTGACGAAGATCGTCCAGCTCTGGTCACCCACCGGCGTGCTGCCACTCTTCGCTTCCGTGAGCGGTAGCGCCATCCAGGCGATGCCCAAAAATTCGCCCGCAGTACCGCTCTTGAACGTCCAGCCATCGGGCGGCATCAGCAGCCGGTTACTCAACTGTGCGACGCCGGCACTGCCCATCGGCAAGCCCAGCTTACTCCCTGCGCCGGCGGCCAGCGCATCGCTGCCAAAGCCCCAGCCCGGGGACGACAATTCATTCTGGTAGCCGTTGGGGGTACCGTTGATCCGGTATTTCGGGCTGGTCGAGGGGAAGCGCGTGCTGTCCCAATAACCGGCACTGCCTTCGACGGTCTGGAACAGGCGCGCGTAAGGATCGTATTGATTGCCGAACGGAAAACCAGCAGGTACCAGTGAATAGGGATAGTCTTCGTTGTTGGCATTGAGCCAGGTGCCGGGATAACCAATCTGGAAGTTTTCCAACGGCTGGTCGACGGCAGGAAAGATCGCCGTGTACAGGCTGAAGCCGTAGGCAAACGTGTCCGGCACCTTGGTTTTGTCGAAATTGAGGTTGAAGTAGGAGCTGATCCCCGTTGAATTGTTCGGCCGGAGTGTGCCATCACGGGTGTAGCGGTTTCCGACGTAGGTAAAGCCGGTTACCCGGTCCCGGCTGCGTTCCAGTTGGAAGCTCTGGCCGCCGGGGTAAGTGAAATAGGGGCTGCGGCTGTCCGTGGCCAGCAAGCCTTGCGCCAGGTCGGGCGTCAGTGACCAGGAGAAGCCGGCCTTGTTGGTCCACACCAGCGCGCCCGGGGTTGCGCTGCTGAGCGTGATGGTGCCGCTCGACCAACCGCCCCCGTCGTCCGGCAGGACGCGGTAGTTGCCCAGCACATCGTTGATGGTCAGGGCTGGTGGTGGCGCGCTGTAGGCAAGTGGCGTTGCCGTCATCACTTGCAGATGAGTGGTCAGCAGGCTGCTGTTCAGGGCCGTCGTCAGCGCCAGACGCGCCGCTTGAAGCTGGTCACGGAAGGTGGCGGTGCTGGTGCTGGCACCCACCTGTGCCAGCATGCGGCGGGCGATGACATTGGCGGCGTTGCCGGAATAGGCTTGTAGGAGTTGCGGCGTATTGAGTGCGGCGCTGAATTCGCTGGCCACCGCGACCTTGTTAGCGACGATGGTGATGTCGCCATTGATGGCACCCGACATGATGGTGAGCGCGGTAATCGGGCGGCTCAGGGCCCCGCTGTCAATGAAATGTGACCAGAATTTCAGGCCGTCCGGGTCGGGGTCGCGGTTGAATAGATTACGGTAAATTGCCGTAATAAAGCTGGCACTGTCACCGGCGTATAGTTCGCGGGACTCCGGGCTGGTCCCGAAGAAGTCCACCAGCCGCTTGACGGCACTGTTGCTGGTGTAGGCCTGAGTGGTCTCGGCTAATGTGAGCGGAGCATTGGCGGCGCGCCATTGCTCCGCCCAGAACGCCAGACCGGACGGGTCGGCAGGTCGGCCAAAATAGCCGACATAGATTTGCTGCACCAGGGGCTGGTAGTCGGCTGCGGTCGGTGCTGAATCAACGCGGCCGTGCTGGCGTTGTGGTGCAGGGGCTGGCGCCGGATCGGCGTCTGG
>JAIELO010000021.1 GCA_019752915.1 Burkholderiaceae bacterium | reverse complement strand
CCGCAGCCATTTGTGGGCCGGGCTGCGGGCATCGCGCTCGTGCCACAGCATGTCCAGATGGACCGCGGGCAGCGGGAATGGCAATTCCTTGGAAATCAGCGCATCGGTCATACCGGTCGAGGCGATCAGGTGACGCGGCAGCACGGTGATCAGATCCGAGTTGGCCACCACCCTGCCAGCGGTAAAGAACTGGTTCACTGTCAGCAGAATGCGGCGCTCGCGCTGGATCTGTGCCAGCGCTTCATCGACCAGACCATGGGCTCGGCCCGAGAAGCTCACCAGCAGGTGATTGGCTTTGCAATAGTTATCCAGCGTCAGCTCGACTTTGGACAAAGGATGGTCGCGTCGCATCACGCACACATAGTGGCCGGAATACAGGCGTTCGTGACGGATCGGCGAACCGGTTTCATAGGACAATTGTGCGGCCACGCCGGGGAAGAAGCCGACCGCCAGATCGATATCGCCACGCAGCAACATCGGGCGTGGTTCGCGGGTGGTTAGCGGCACCATCCGTACATTGACGCCCGGTGCTTCGTTTTCGATCGAGCGCATCAGTGCTGGCAGCCAGAATGCCGCCGTGGCATCGGCCATGGCCATACGGAAGGTGGCGTGGGCGGCTGCAACGTCGAAGGTTTCCGGTGCGACGGCCGCTTCCAGACTGGCCAGTGCGCTGCGCACGGACGGCCATAGCGATTCGGCGCGCGGGGTCGGCTTCACGCCGTAAGCGGTGCGGATCAGCAATTCATCGCCCAGACTTTCGCGCAAACGCTTGATGGCGTTCGACACGGCCGGTTGCGTCATGGCCAGATGCCCCGCCGCGCGGGTCAGGTTTTGCTCGGTCATCACGGCGTCGAAGACGCGTAACAGGTTCAAGTCTAGCGTCAGAAAGCTCATGGCGGCTCAGTCGTGGAGAGGGTGGCTGGGAAGTCGAGAAATATCAATTAATACCAATGATACGACATTCCATTCACCAGATGAATAATTGTTATGGGGGAAGTAAATTGGCTACTTATGTTGCACTGCACTATAGTACCGTTCGATTCTAAATGCACGATTAAGCCATGTCTACCCTGATTTCCGCCGTACAAAATTTCTCTCTACTGACCGCTGGTGAGCTGGCGCTGGCCAGCGGCGCCGTGTGCGCCCTGCTGGTGGTGTTCAAGCCGCTGCTGACGGGGCTGGTGCGCGCCGCCATGCTGGTGGTGAAACCGAAACTGAGTAAAGAGGAATTGCTGCAACGCCGGCAGATGCGCGACGCCATGTTGCTCAAGCGTATGCTCAATTCCATGGAAGGCGAACCGAGCCACGTGGCCGAATTGCGCGCCATCGCTTCGCGCGTCTAAGCGCTAGCGTGCCCTGCTCAGGGCGATAGTCAGAGAAATACACTCAAAAAAAAGGCCGGACGCTGCGTTCCGGCCTTTTTTATAGTGGGTGCTTACTTCTCGCCCAGCAGCGCTGGCTTCAGCCCGTTATCGACCGGATGTTCGCCCAGCCAGATGCGCAGGACGGCATTGTAGAACGCCAGTTCCGGCATCAACTCACCAATCTTTTTGCCGTTCAGATAGCACTGGGTGCCCTCGCCCGGGGTCCAGTCCAGCGTCAGCTGGTCGCCTTTTTTCAGCGCCTGGATCTGCGCAAAGACTTCACCGAACTTCATGGTTTGCGGCAGGATGCGGGTGCGCTCGTTCTTGTCGGTATTGTTGTTCAGGCCTTCCATGAAGGCTTTGCCGAAATCGTCGGAACTGACTTCGCGCAACATGGTGATGGCGACCCGGCGCGGGCCACTGGTGGCCAGTACCTCGGGGACGGTGGTTTTCTTTTCGGTCAGGTAGAGGCCGGCGGCATACACTTTGAAGATGACTTTGGTGCGCACGCCGGCGCCGTTGAGCTTCAGATCGCTACCGGCGACCTTGATGCTGTCGTCGAATTTGACACCGGCGACCTCCACAGCGGCCAGCGCGGGCAGGCAAAAACTGCCGGCCAGCAGGGTGGCAGCGATCAGGCGAGTCAGGATAGTTCTGCGTTTCATAGGTCGTCTCCGAAGATAGTGTGAACCGGCGCATGGCGTCCTGCTGCAGAGGCAGGACGGAGTGCACTGGAATATACCACCGGAAGCGCGACTGCACGCCGGGAAACCCGCTAGCGACACGATTTGGCCGCCGGCGCATGGGGGAATGGCTCGTTAGGCCTTGCTAGCTTGCAAACGTTCGAATTTGGCCTGCAACTCTTCCTTGCTTTCCCGCAGCGCAGGATTGAAGGGAATGCAGCTGACCGGGCACACTTGCTGGCACTGAGGCTCATCGAAGTGGCCCACGCACTCGGTACATTTTTCAGGGTGGATCTGGTAAATCTCGGCGCCCATGAAAATCGCGTCGTTGGGGCACTCAGGCTCGCAAACGTCGCAATTGATACAGTCGTCGGTAATCATTAATGCCATGCTAGGACTCGCTTGCTGGGTACTTACTGGCCCCGGGTGGCGGCAATTTTCTTTTGCAGCCAGCGGTCGACCGAAGGGAAGACAAATTTGGAAACATCGCCACCGAGTACGGCAATTTCCCGCACGATGGTGCCGGAAATGAATTGATACTGGTCGGACGGGGTCAGGAACAGGGTTTCGACATCAGGCAGCAGATAGCGGTTCATGCCGGCCATCTGGAACTCGTATTCGAAGTCGGAGACGGCGCGCAGACCGCGCACGATCACCCGTGCATCATGCTCGCGCACAAAATCCTTGAGCAGGCCGGAAAAGCTCTGCACTTTCACATTCGGATAGTGGCCCAGCACTTCGTTGGCAATGGTCAGGCGTTCTTCCAGCGAAAAGAAGGGCTTCTTGTTCTGGCTATCGGCCACCCCGACCACCAGCGTGTCGAACAGACCGGATGCACGACGCACCAGATCTTCGTGACCACGGGTCAGCGGATCAAAAGTTCCCGGATAAACGGCTACGACCATTACGGCTCCTTGCAGTGCACCAATTTAGAACGCGCCATTATGCCTGAAAAAACCGCCCTGCCTTCATTTAGGGCAGCTTGCACCCTTTTTAACGCACACTGGGGGCATTAGAGAGCGAATTAGTTGCGTTTTAGTAAATGGAAGTGGACCATCCCGGCCTTATCGGCG
>JAIELO010000293.1 GCA_019752915.1 Burkholderiaceae bacterium | reverse complement strand
GCCATATCAGTGATATTGCAGCAGGTCGCCGCTGCGGTCAAATGCCAGCATGCGCTCCATCTGGCCTTGCTGGATCTGGCCCAGCATCAGGTTCAGCGCCGCTTCGGTGCGCTGTGGATCGGGCAGTACGCCATCCTGCCCGGACAGGGTGGAGATCAGCATCACATCCCAGCGCTGGCCCATGGCCTGCGATTCTTCCACCAGATGGGCAAAGGTGTCGAGTTCGCCCACCTGTTTATCCACGCACATCACCGGCACCAGCGTGGTACGCGGGGTCGCGCCCGGCGCGGCATCCGGTTCTGCTTCAGCCTGCGCAAAAGCGATCAGCAAACGTTGCGGCACGGTTTGCATGGCAGCGGCCAGCAGCAGGTCTTCGAAACTATTAATCAGCATGACTTTCCTCGGTTTTGATTCACAGCTGTATGTATAACCCGCGCCGCTGCAGCTGACTATTCCCGTAAGTGACCAGTGCCTCTAGTCACTATGGCCTAGAAGCACTACTCCTTCTCGCTCCGCCAGATGACCTTCTTGCCGATTCCCAGCAGTGGCTGCGCTGCTTAGACTGGGTACATAGTCGAGTCCGTGCATGTTGCATGGGACCGCATGCCCGGGTCTGTGCCGGGTGTCAGTGAGGAGGCAGCATGAGTCATTTTCTGGATCGCCTGAAGTTCTTCAATAAAACCACGTCGACATTCTCGGGCGGTCATGGCGCCGTCGTGCAGGAAGATCGCACCTGGGAAAACGCCTATCGTCAGCGCTGGCAGCATGACAAGATCGTGCGCTCCACGCACGGTGTCAATTGCACCGGTTCCTGCAGCTGGAAGGTGTATGTCAAGAACGGTCTGATTACCTGGGAAACCCAGCAGACCGATTATCCGCGTACCCGGCCCGATCTGCCGAATCACGAACCGCGCGGTTGCCCGCGTGGCGCCAGCTATTCCTGGTATGTGTATTCGGCCCAGCGTGTGAAGTACCCGATGGTGCGCGGCCGCCTGATGGAAATGTGGCGTGAAGCGCGCAAGACCATGGACCCGGTCACGGCGTGGGATTACATCAGCCAGAATCCGGAACGTGCGGCGCGCTATAAAACCATCCGTGGTCTGGGTGGCTTTGTGCGCGCCACCTGGGAAGAAAGTAACGAAATCATCGCAGCCGCGAATGCGCTGACGATCAAGAAATACGGACCGGACCGCATCGTCGGCTTCTCGCCGATTCCTGCCATGTCCATGGTCAGCTATGCCGCTGGTACCCGCTATCTGTCGCTGATCGGCGGCGTGGCGCTGAGCTTCTACGACTGGTACTGCGATCTGCCGCCAGCCAGCCCGCAAGTGTGGGGCGAACAGACCGACGTGCCGGAATCGGCCGACTGGTACAACTCGACCTTCCTGATGGTGTGGGGCTCGAACGTGCCGATGACGCGGACTCCCGATGCCCACTTCTACACGGAAGTGCGCTACAAGGGCACCAAGACGGTGGCCGTGTCGTCCGACTTCGGCGAAATGGCCAAGTTCGGTGATATCTGGCTGGCACCGAAGCAGGGCACCGATGCGGCGCTGGCGATGGCCATGGGCCACGTGATCCTCAAGGAATATCATAGCCAGCACCAGTCGGCCTATTTCAAAGAATATGCCAAGCAGTACACCGACTTCCCGATGCTGGTGCTGCTGAAAGAGCAGAACGGTACGCTGGCGCCTGAATACTTCCTGCGCGCTTCGCATCTGGCCAACAATCTCGACGAAACCAATAATCCGGACTGGAAAACGCTGGTCATCGATGAAGCGAGTGGCCAGATCGTGGCGCCAGCCGGCTCCATCGGTTTCCGCTGGGGTGAGTCAGGCAAGTGGAATCTGGAAATGAAGCAGGGCACTTCGGGTGCGCCAGTCGATCCGCTGCTGTCGCTGATCGATTGCAGTGATGAGGTGCTGCCGGTGGGCTTCGCCTACTTTGGTGGTAAAGACGCCAGCGATCTGCTGATGCGCAATGTGCCGGTGAAACGCCTGACGCTGGCCGATGGCAGTTCCGCCATCGTCGCTACCGTGTTCGATCTGACCATGGCCAATTACGGCATCGATCGCGGCCTCGGTGGCGGCAACGTTGCAACCAGCTACGCCGATGATGTGCCTTACACCCCGGAATGGCAGGTCAAGCATACCGGCGTGAAAGCGGCCGATGTGATTACCGTGGCACGCCAGTTTGCCGAGAACGCCGACCAGACCCGTGGCAAGAGCATGGTGATCGTCGGTGCGGCGCTGAATCACTGGTACCACATGGACATGACTTATCGCGGCATCATCAATATGCTGATGATGTGCGGTTGCGTGGGCCAGTCCGGTGGCGGCTGGGCCCACTACGTGGGGCAGGAAAAGCTGCGCCCGCAAACCGGCTGGACCCCACTGGCGTTCGCACAGGACTGGAATCGTCCGATGCGCCAGATGAACGGTACCTCGTTCTTCTACAACCATACCAGCCAGTGGCGCCACGAAAAGCTGCATACGGAAGAAATCTCGTCGCCGACCGCCGGTCCGGATGTGGCGCCGATGACGCTGCTCGACTATAACGCCAAGTCTGAACGGATGGGCTGGCTACCATCGGCACCGCAATTGCAGACCAATCCGCTGGAAGTGACCCGTGCCGCAGCCGCTGCCGGGATCGCGCCGGTCGAGTATGCGGTCAATCAGATCAAGAACAAGCAGCTGGAATTCTCTTGCGACGATCCGGATAATCCGGCTAACTTCCCGCGCAATATGTTTGTCTGGCGCTCGAATATTCTCGGTAGTTCCGGCAAGGGCCACGAGTACTTCCTCAAATACCTGCTGGGCACCCAGAACGCGCTGATGAGCGATGAGGACGATTGCATCAAGCCGCGCGACGTCAAAGTACGTCCCGCCGCTGAAGGCAAGCTGGACTTGCTGGTGGTACTGGACTTCCGCATGTCCACCACCTGTCTGTATGGCGACATCGTGCTGCCGACCGCGACGTGGTACGAGAAGGACGATCTGAATACGTCCGACATGCACCCCTTCATCCACCCGCTGTCGGAAGCCGTGCAGCCATTGTGGCAGTCGCGCTCCGACTGGGAAATCTACAAGGGCATTGCCAAGAAGTTCGAGGAAATTGGCGGC
>JAIELO010000097.1 GCA_019752915.1 Burkholderiaceae bacterium | reverse complement strand
TACTTCTCGTTCTTTTTAATCGCGATCAGCTGCGCAGTACCGGTCTTACCACCCGAGGTATAGCCTGCGCCGGCAAACGCGCGTGCCGCCGTACCGCTCAGCGTCACGCCCACCATGGCGTTCTTGATGATGTCGATATTTTCCTGCTTGAGCGGAATCCGGTAGCTTTCCTTGGGCACCGTCAGCTTGCGGGTGCGGGTGGTGCTGTCTTCGATAATTTTGACCAGATGCGGCTTCATCACGATGCCGTTATTGGCCAGATTGGCGACCGCATGCGCCATCTGCAATGGCGTGTAGTTGTTGTAGCCGTTACCGATGGCGATAGAAATCGTATCGCCGCCAACCCACTTCTGCGCCGCCGGATTTTTCTTGAAGCGGTTCGCCTTCCATTCCTTGGACGGCAGCACGCCCTGCTTCTCGTGTTCCAGATCGATGCCGGTGATCTGGCCGAAACCGAACGGCTTCATAAAGTCATGGATCGCATCAATGCCCATCTCGTTGCCGAGCAGGTAGTAATAGGTATCGCAGGACTCGACGATCGATTTATACATGTCGACCGTACCATGGCCGCCGGGTTTATCGTCGCGGAACTTGTGGCCACCGAGCGTGAACGACCCGGGATCGAAAATACTCTGGCTGGGGGTACGCTTGTGCAGTTCCAGTGCCGCCAGCGCCATAAACGGCTTGAAGGTGGAACCGGGCGGATAAGTACCGGACAAAGGCCGGTTCACCATCGGCCGGTCCAGCGAGGTATTCAGTTCGTTCCAGCTCTGGCTATCAATCCCGTCGACAAACAGGTTCGGATCGTAACCGGGGCGCGACACATAGGCCAGAATGTCGCCGGTGGCCGGTTCGATCGCGACCAGCGCGCCGCGCCATTCACCAAACGCTTCTTCCACCACTTTCTGCAGCTCTATATCGATCGACAGAATCAGATTACTGCCCGGGGTAGCGGGCGTGCGCGACAGGGTGCGGATCGCCCGGCCACCGGCCGACTTTTCCACTTCTTCGTAACCGGTGATGCCGTGCAGCTGCTTCTCGTAGCTTTTTTCCAGCCCCTCTTTGCCGATATGGTCGGTGCCGTTGTAGTTGGCTGCATCGTCCATTTCCGCAATCAGGCGCGCCTCGGACTGGTTGATGCGACCAATAAAGCCGATCACGTGCGAGGCGATTTCGCCGAGCGGATACTGGCGGAACAGACGCGCCTGCACTTCCACACCGGGGAAGCGGAAACGCTGGGCGGAAAAACGCGCCACTTCTTCATCGGTCAGGCGATTGCGCAAGGGCACACTCTCGAAACCGCGCGACTCTTCCAGCAGCTTCTTGAAGTGCTTGCGGTCCTTGGTTTCGATGTTGATCAGTTTCGCCAGTTCGTCGATGGTTTCATCGAGCGTGGCATTGAGCTTGGACGGCGTAATCTCGAGCGTGAAGGCGGAGTAGTTGCGCGCCAAAATCACGCCATTGCGGTCGAGGATCAGGCCGCGATTCGGCTCGATCGGCACGATGGCAATGCGGTTTTCCTCGGCCTGCGCGACATAATCACTATGCTTGTAGACCTGCAGCCAGATGAAGCGCGCCAGCAGCGCGCCAAAGCAGACGAACACCAGCGCCCCCAGCACCGTCAGGCGCAGGCGGAACTGGGAAAGTTCGCGCTGGTTGTCCTTGAGTTCAGTCATGCCGCGACCCGGGCATCAGATCGGACGGGTGTGATCGCGATCGACCGCGCGCCGCTGCGGCGCGAGCAGCAGCCACGTTGCCAGTGGCCACAGCACCACCGACACAGCGCTTTCGACGAAATAGAACCAGCCGGGGAATTTGCCCGAAACGATAAAGCGCACCGCCAGTTGCACCGACTGCGCCATCAGCAGCAGCGGGAACACATGCATCGCCTGCGTCACCAGCGGGAACCACAGCACGCGCCGGTGCAGCATGATGGCGAAGTAGGACAGCAGCGTGTAGGCCAGCGCATTTTCGCCCAGCAGCGTGGAGTCGTGCACATCCATCAGCAGGCCGAGACAGAAGGCGGTGCCGATGCCGACCCGGCGCGGCTGATGCACGCCCCAGAATACCAGCACCAGCGCGACGAAATCGGGCACACCGATGAAGTTCCCCCACGGGAGCAAATTCAGTAAGAAAGCGCAGAACAGGCTGAACGCGATAAACAGCGGGCTGACCGGCAGCAGAATGTAGTAAGGACGGCTCATCGTACCGGCTCCTTCGGTTTGGTGGTGGCAGGCGCACGCGTTGGCGCGGGTGCCTGCGCGGTGGCCGCTGGCGTCGTCGCTGCAGCGGCAGGTGCGACCGTGGCAGTGGCCGTTTCAGGAACACCGGCCGGCGCGGCGGCCGGCGCAGTGGCCGGCTTCGGCGCCGGCATCACCGGCATCAGACCGGGCGCCGCGTTCGCAGCTGCCGGCACTGGCGGCGGAGGTGTTCCGGTCGTGGCAGCGGCGGCAGTCGCCGCAGCGTCGCCCTCTTTGGCCGGATCACGGATCGGCGCCATTTTGTTATTGTGCTTGCGCAGTGCGCGCTGTTCTTCGTCCGGCGGACGCGGTGGCATATCCGGCGTCGACAGCAGCACCAGCAACTGGGTGTTATTGGAGATGCCACCTAGCGGCTGGCAGATCACGCCACCGAAGGAACCGGCTGCGCTATTTTCCACCTGCGTGACGCGCGCCACCGCCAGACCGGCCGGATAGATGCCGTCCAGCCCCGAGGTGACCACGATATCGCCCACCTGAATGTCGGCATTCGGCGCCGTGAAGCGCAGCTCCAGCATGCCGGCCTTGCCGCGTCCATAGGCAACGCTGCGCAAGCCGTTACGCAGCAACTGGACGGGAATCGCCTGTTCTTTATCGGTCAGCAGCGTCACTTCGGAGGTGAACGGGAACACCCGCGTCACCTGCCCTACCACGCCCTGATTGTCGATCACCGGCAAGCCGAGGACCAGCCCTTGCTGGGTACCACGATCGAGAATAATTTTGCGGCTGTTGACGTCACGCGCGTCATACAGGATTTCGGCCAGCATCGACTTCACCGGCAGATGTTCGCGCGCGTCGATCAGACGGCGCAGCTGGTTATTTTCGGCCATCCGTTGCTGCGCCTGTTGCAGCAGCAGTGCGCTGGCGATTTG